>JASFHG010000232.1:0-6375 GCA_050123355.1 Planctomycetia bacterium | reverse complement strand
TAAGGAATATTTTTTCGAGGGACACTATCCCGATTTCCCGCTCGTGCCGGGCGTGCTGCTTTGTGAGGCGGCGATGCAGGCGGGGGCCGTGCTTCTGTCGAAAATAGTACAAGCCGAGGCGGGAGAAACCGGTGGGACGCAGGTCCCGGTCGCGACGCGGATGAACGATGTGCGGTTCAAGAAGATGGTCCAGCCGGGCGAGACGATCCGGATCGAAGTTGATTTGACCGAGCGGCTGGCCAACGCGTTTTTTTTGAAGGGGAAGGTGACTGTTGACGGAAAGGTTGCAGTTAGGTTGGAGTTTGCCTGTACGATGACCTCAGGTTAAAATCTTAGCGAGCGTGAAAAAAATTTCACGGAAGGAGAGCGGCCATGGCTTTTCAAAAAACAGGCGATGTCGACGAGGCTCGATTTCTGGCCGAGTTGGAGGAGCTTCGTCATAGTGCAGCAAAATACCGGGAACTGGTGGAGGAGTCTCGTAGTATCGTCTTACGACTTGATGCGATGGGCAACGTTGTTTTTGCCAATCGCCACGCTTTGGAGTTCTTTGGCTATTCTGAGGAAGATCTTTTAGGTAAGCCGGTTGTCGGTACAATCGTTCCTTTTGTCGAAAGTTCAGGCCGTGATCTGGCGGAGTTGATCCATGATATTTGCGATCATCCGGAGCGGTATCAGGATAACGAGAACGAAAATATCCGGCATGACGGCACGTCGAAGTGGATTGCATGGACCAACCGCGGTATCCGTGACGCGTCGGGTTGTCCGAAAGAAATTCTATGTATCGGTAACGATATTACGGCCCGAAAACAGGCGGAGGAAGATCTCCAGCGTGAGCAGCAGGTGCTTCGCCATTTGTTGGAATCGCAGCAGTACGAGCGAAAACTGATTGCTTTCGAGATCCACGATGGTTTGACGCAGATGCTCACGGCGACCTCGCTTTATTTCGAAGCGTTCGACCAGTTGCGGGCGGAAAATCCGCAGATGGCCGAGGAGTCTTATATGCTCGGGCGAGAGTCTCTCGATCGGGCGGTTGACGAGTCGCGGCGCTTGGTCGAGAACCTCCGTCCGCTTGCCCTGGAGGAGTCGGGAATCGTCGAGGCGATCCGGACATTGATCGAGACGCGGGAACGCCCGGAGCAGACCGAGGTGGAGTTTGTCTGTGAAATGCAACCGAAACGGCTGGAGGCCTTGATGGAAAACGCCTTGTACCGTATCGCTCAGGAAGGATTGAACAACGCGATCCGTCATGGTGAGAGCGAGCGTATCAGAATTTCGCTTCGAGAGCAGGATGACTCGCTGTGTTTGGAAATCCGGGATTGGGGCAAGGGGTTCGATTTGACGACGGTCGGTGGGAGGCGTTACGGGCTGCGGGGGATTCGTGAGCGTGCCAGGATCCTTGGCGGCGAGGCGGTGATCGAGAGTGCTCCCGGGGAGGGGACGCGGGTATTGGTGCGGTTTGAAGATGTGGGATAGTTTTGGGATGTTTTAAGGGGAACCAAAATAGGGCTGCGCCCAATTTCGGCTTAGGGGGTGTGTTGTAATACTGATTAGCCATTAAAAAGGGGACCAAACCAGCGAGTGGATTGGTCCCCTTTGTCTTGCCGCGGTGCAAGTGCCCAGTTAACTTGCAGTCCGCAGCTTAGAGTTACATCAGTTTCTAGTCTTTGACTTTGATTTTCATCTCGTCGGAGTTGCCCTTCAGCTCGGGAGCGTACATGGCGTTTCCGGTGGCGGGCAAGGCACTGAATCGGCCGGGGATCTCCGCGCGGAGCCGGTACTTGACGCTGTGCTTGCCTCGGGCGAGCCGTTTGACGAAGAAGACGACACGGTTGTCGCGGTACTCGACATACGCATGGAGGTCGTTGCCGTTGTAGCCGCTTCGCACGTCGACCGCTTCAAGTCCGGCCGCTTTGAAGTCCTCGAAGATGAGGTATTCATAGTCGTTCTTGCTATCGATCTCGAGTTCGACTTCGATCAGATCGCCGGAGGTGACGGTGGCACCTTCCTGCAGTTCTTCACGAACGTATTTTTCGACCTTTTGATCGATGCCTCGCCCGTTCTTGCCGGCGACCTTGACGTCGCGGTGTTCGGGGATGAGGCGGTAGAACTTACGGTTGACTTTCACTTCGAGCCCGGCTTTCGGGATGAAATCCTCGAGCGTGAAGTTGGTCTCGTAGGCGTTGTAGTAGACGGGGCCGGTTCCGGTCCGTTCGATCGTGACGCGGTGCTTGCCGGCGGTCAGTTCTTTGCCTTCCAACAGGCACTGGTTGTCGAACGAGAACAGGTTCTCGGCCGTGATCTTGACCGTCTTGTACAGTTTGCCGTCGACCGAGACCTTGACGGTCATGTCGGGCTTCGACTCGCCGGACTTCCTGAGGTATTCGGCGAACGCCTCGATGCAAGCGGCCGTGTCACGGGTCGAGTTCCAGTAGGTCGCGTTCTTGCGGTTGTTCAAGAGGTACTTGACCATTCGCGAGGCGAGTTGACCCTTCGGATCGGTGCGAGCGAGCAGCTTGAGGTAGTTGGCCTCGGCTTCGTTCTCGCTTCCGTACCAGCACCACCAGCAGCGGCCGCTGCCGGGCATGTTGAGGTAGGCCGTCTGGTTCTCGTTGTCTTCGACGACGTACTGGCTCAGGTTGCGGAGCACCATCGCGAGTTTTTCCTTGTCACCTTCCTTCTCGTAAGCCAGACCGAGCATGGCCAGGGCACTGATCGAGAGTTTGGTGCGGTCGCGATAGAGGAAGTTGCCCATATCGGCGTTCTTCACTCCGGCGTCGATCAAGACCATATAGACGAACGCGTCCATGTTGCCGGCCTGTTTCTTGTACGGATCGACTTCCGGTTTCTTTTCGCCGTTTTTGAGCTTGGCGACCTCGCCGTTCTGGTAATCGGTCAGCCAGGCGACGCCTCGCTCGAGGGTGCCGGGCACCAGGGCCACGTCGCACGCCTTGGCGACTTGCAGGCCGTGGACGACCTGGGCGGTGGTGTGCGGGTAGGAGTGTTCCCCCCAGCCGCTGAACCAGCCCCAGCCACCGTCGGAGCACTGCATCGACTGGAGGCGGTTGACACCGTCCTTGACCATCTTGCGAACCTTCGCCTCGTCGAAGACCGGGTTGCGCTTGTAGCGTTTCCACTGCTTGGCCCGTTCGGCAGCGTCACCGATCTCTTGGGCGTTGAGGTTCGTCTGCTTTTCACGCACGGCCGCCAGGTCGATTCCGTTGTCGATCAGGACCTTTTGGGTGATGACCGTCGGCAGGAATCGGTTGAGCGTTTGCTCGGTGCAGCCGTAGGGATAATCGACCAGGTACGGTAGTGCGTCGACCATGGCACCGGCCAGGGTCGGCGAGTAGCGGATTTCGAGTTTCGAGAGTTTCGGGCGTCGCTTGTCGGGGACGCTGATCGTGAACTCTTGCTTCTTGTCCTCGGGTCGGAGGACGCCGCTGTAGGACTCGGTGCGGAGCATCCCGTGCACGTAGGCCGGGAAGGTTTG
Organism: Planctomycetia bacterium; assembly: GCA_050123355.1. GTDB lineage: Bacteria > Planctomycetota > Planctomycetia > Pirellulales > Thermoguttaceae > JASFHG01. The sequence continues at coordinate 2,885 of JASFHG010000232.1, read as the reverse complement.
CTCGACCGCGTCCGATTCTTCGTCGGTGAGGGCCTTCATGCGGACAACCGCTTTACCCTCGGCGATGACGTCGACCGGCCAGTCGATCCGAGCTTCGCCTTCCGGCTTGATCGTGACCGTTTGGACCAGTTTCGTGCCGTCGGAGGCCTTCAATACGGACGGCTTGTCGTCGGTGCCCGGCAATTCGAGCTGGACGCTGACTTTCTTCGCCGTCTTCAGGTAGTTGTGGACCACGGCCGACAGGTAGACCTGGTCGGTCTGGACGAAGAAGCGAGGCGCTTGGAGTCGGAGGATCAGGTCCTTGCGGGTGATCACTTCGGCCGACGCTTCGCCGACACGAGTTCCTTGGCCCATGGCCCAGGAGCGGATCTTCCAAGTGGTCAAGTTTTCAGGCATGTCGAGTTCGACCTGCGCGGTACCGTCTTGGTCGGTTTCGAGGTTGCCGACCCAGAGAGCCGTATCGGCGAAGTTCGAGCGGACAGTCGGTTGGACCATCTGGCCGCCGTTTTCATCACCGCCGTGGCTTACACCGGGGGCCGAAGGTTTCGGCGTGGCTGCGGCTAAGGACATGGATTCTTCCATTTGCATCTCGCCGGCTACACTGTCCGCGGCAGCTCTTTTCATGCCACCCATACCACCCATACCACCCATGCCCAGCGATTTGCCTTCAGGAGCAGACATGGGAGCGGCGTAGTTGGCACCTCCTCGCTCCATCACGATACTGCTGTCACACGGTACGGCCACTCCGTCGCACTCGCCATCCTTGCCCCACACTTCGATGTGGCCGAAGATGCCGAGTTGTTGCATGTAGCGGTCGGCGACGGTTTGGAAGTAACGGGTCAGGTTGGTTTCCGGTTGACGTCCGTAGTGATGACGACGCCACTTCCAGAAGAACTCCTTGATGTTCTGGATGTTCGAGCCGCCCGAGATGTACTCGACCGACTTGTCGTAGATCGTGACGACGGTCGAGCCGACGAACGGTTCGCCGGTCAGGTCGGTCAGCTTGAGCGTGACTTTGGCCTTCTCGCCCGGCTTATAGGTTTCGGCCGAGGGAAGGACTTCGAGATTGAGGATCCGCTTTTCCGGCGGGACGACAATCTCGCGGGTCATCGTGTGGACACGGCCATCGGCGACGGTCATGGCCTCGACGAAGAAGTTCGGCATGTCTTTCTTCGAGACGTCGACGTCGACGATCGTGCTCTTGCCCTTTAGACGGAGCGTCTGGGGCTTGAGGTAGATGCCGTTCGACGGGCGGAGATAGAGCAGAACGGTCGAACCGATCCGATCGGTATTGATCTGGAGTCGGACCTTTTCGCCCGGCTTGTATTCCTTCTTGTCGGGGACCAGTTCCAGCGAGTTGAAACGATAGTCACGCCCGTCGAAGCCACGTCCCACGACGGTGAAGACGTAACCGCCTTCGATCTCGTGTTTCTTCGAGTCGGTCACTTTATAGGCGACCCGATACTGGCCGGGTGCCGATGCGCTCATTTTCAGCGAGGCGGTGCCGTCCGTTTTGGTTGGGAGGTCCCAGTTTTGGACCTTCGTTTCGGTCGGCTTGCCGTCCTTGTCATAGGAGACCTTGAACAGGGTCACTTCGCCATCGCCCTTGACACCCTTACCGGCGACGGTTCGAGCGGCGAAGTTGGCGACGATCGTGTCGCCCGTGGTGTAGTAGCCACGGTTGACCCAGGCGTTGACCTTGAACGGTTTTCTCGCGACGAGCACGTTGCCGTTGCCGACGATGGTCCGACGCGATTGGTCGACGACCTGCGCGGTGATCGCGTAGCTGTGGTCCGAATCACCGAAGAAGGCCTTGGCCGCGGTCGTGTCGATTTCGACTTTGACGGTCCCGTCGTCGCCGATCTCGACCTGGCGTTCCATGACGATTTCCGGCGGGGTGTACGAGCGGTGTGGCCACCAGGGCATCTCGGGTCGCGGGCAACCCCAGCTATTCCAGCCCGGGTACCAGCAGTAATCGTAGGCGAACCACCAGTAGCCGGGGCCGAAGAGCCAGTCCCAGCGACATGGCGGGTACCAGGTTGCGCTCTTGGCCGTTCGGGTGACGGTGTATTTAACCTTGGCGTTGGTCACCGGCGAGCCGAAGTAGTACTTGGCTTTGATCGTTGCGGTGATCTTCTCGCCGAGCATGACCGGTTCCTTGGGAGCGTCGATCGTGACTTCGTATTCCGGCTTCTTATATTCTTCGACGCGGAACGAGCCGTTGCCGACGTAGCGGTGGCGGTTCATGGCGCCCGCCTGTTTCAGCGTGAATCGCCAGACACCGAGCGTTGCGTCCTTCGGCAGTTCGAGCGTACCCTCGATGCCGCCGTAGGCGTCGGAAGTTACCGTTTTTTCGACCACCTTTTCGTTGCGGGGGTCGCGGATCTCCAGCAGGAACTTCTTCTCCGCAAAGTTCGACACGTTACCCATGTCGTACTGCGCGTTGCGGACCCAGAATTTATAGTGGACCGGTTGCTCGGGCCGATAGACGGGCCGGTCGGTCATGACGAACGTACGGGTTTGCTTGTACTCGCGTTCGTAGTCGGCATCTTGGTACCATACGTGCGAGAAACCATAGTAGGAGACCGCACCATCGCCGGTTCGGGCGATTGCGATCACTTGGTGTCGCTTGGGCATGTCACGTTCGGTGACTTTGATTTGCCCGTCGTGGTTGGTGTATTCGGCAAACTGCTTGAAGAGGAGCTTCGGACGAGGTTCTCGATTTCGGCTGCGACGGTTGGGATACTCAAACCGATAGCCGAAGAACTCGACGTTTGCTTTCGCGATCGGGGTGCCCGAGGTTGCGTCGGCAATGTAGTATATATTGCCCTTGACGGTCGGTCGCTTGACGATCGCGGTGTCTTGGATCTCGGCGACTGTCCAGC
>JASFHG010000231.1:0-6379 GCA_050123355.1 Planctomycetia bacterium | reverse complement strand
TGAAATGCATCGACGGATCGATACCCAAGTCGTAGACCGCGTGTCCCTGCTCGTGCAGCATCGTATCCATCCACTCAGCCGTCGGACGGATGTTGCAAAGCGTCCGCACATCCCCCTTACGGTCGATGTTGGTACAAAACGCATGCTGGCTCTTTCCTTCTCGCTCGTACAAGTCGCTTCGTTTCAGCACGCCTTCGATCGGGAGATTGATGTCCGTGTAAAATCGACGAGCGACCTCGACAATCTCTTCCTTCGGCTTCGACGAATAAAACTCGTTCAGGTCGATCTTCTCGTTCGGTTGGGCCGACTGGAAAAACGGGTTGTTATAGTGCCACGGCATCAGCTCCGAGGCCGGGACTTTGAACCGTTTGGACAGCTCGGCGTCCAGATCGTTCTTCATTTTCGTAAACGGCTCGAGCGTCAGCTCGTCGAGCTCCTTGAAAAGCTTTACCAGCTCCTCCGGCTTGAAATCCTGGCTGTCGAGCTTCATCTCCCAGTAATTTTTATAACCGACCGCGCGAGCAGCCGCGTTTCTCGCCTTGACCAACTCGATCAAAAGCTTCGCGACATGCTCCCCGTTCGCCTTTTGTGCTTCCCATGCCTTCCGACGCATATCGGAATCGTCCGACGTATCCAGGATCTCGAGCAGTTCGTTCTGCGAATAGGCCTTGCCGTCGATCTTGCCGCGGAACGTGTTGAACGCCTTGGTCGTCTGGCTCTGCAGGTCGACCATCTTCTTAAGCAAATCCGGCGGGATCTGGTTCATCTTGTACGATCGATAGACCATCTCCAACGCACGGGCGTCCTGGGGAGTGAGCAGGTCCTTGAACTTCAACAGCCCTTCGGCCTCCTTGTAACGCTTGGGGTCACTCAGATAGGATCGCATCGCCAGCGATGCTTTCGCCTCGACATCGAAATACTCCGGCTTGCCGGTCGTCTCGGCCTTCCAAGACGCTTCCTGTGCCGCCTTCTCCAACGGTGCGAACTCCTTCTCGTACCGGTCGAGAAAACGCTTGACGATAAGTCGTGCCGTTTGAGGATTCGGCCCTTGCCGATGCGCATCGAGACCTTGCGCCAAAATGGGTGAGACGATCAATGCAACCAAAAAAAGGGCACACAACGCGATCGTACAACGATAAAATAGAGCTCGAAAGTTCATGGGGATACTCGCTGATAATGGGGTGAGGGGAAGAATATTTATGCAACCGCGGTGGGTAAATAGAGGGCGTTCCGATACCCAACCATTTTAAGATAAGTATAAACCATCCGGCCCAAAATTACAGCATGGATGCGCGGCCAACCCACCATTTATGGACCGATTTACCGCCAATTTCCGCCAAAACCAGAGCCCGCCTCCCATTTCCGACCCGCCATCGACATTTTGCCATAACAGAAAGGGCAAAAAACCATAAGTGCACTATCCTGCCCCAAATCAAAACTCTCTTCTGCTCCACAACACCCCCCAAGCCGCATCTTTGCAAAGCAGAGATGCGGATCGGAACTGCTTGCTCAACTTAGAACCCTACCGCTCGGGCGACCAAACCGGGCGAGTGCGGGGCTTGGGGCGGCGGGTGTAGATCGGGTCTTCACTCGCGGGTGGAATCGATTGGTTTAGCGAACCCGCCGGGCGGGAAGCAATCCGTGGGGAAGGCTGCGCTTCGACAGCCCGTGTGTTCGGTCGCGATGACCAGCCGTCCGAGCGAGCCGTAGTACGCCGCCGCGGCTCGGGCCGGGCGACGATCGTGTTTTTCTTCGGCATCAAAGCAACCCGAACCGGGGCCTGGGCGTAAAGCTTTCGCGCGTCGGCCGTGACGTAGCGGACGAAAAGTTTCAGATGCTCGTGACGCGGCGGCATGTCGGGCCAGCGGACTTCCAGGTGGAATCCTTCGGCCGAGCCAGAGCGACGGAACTGGGCAGCCAGTTCTTTTTCGCTGAAGTCCCAACGGGCAACCTGTGCTTTCTCCTTAGGCAATGCCGGATCGAACGCAATCAGAGAAATCGGACCGGCGGCCGGAACCAAATGGCCCTGGCCATCACGCGGCTCGACTACGACAAAAAGACCTTCGTCTCCCTTCTGGCTATCCGCGTTGACACCGCCGGTCATCAGGTTGGAGATCGTGATCTCTTGAACTTCTTCGGAATCGCCTCGGAGTCGGGGGCCTTCTTCTTGATAGAGAACCTTACCGTCTCGAACCTGTGTCTTTTCTCGCTGCGGTTGACCATAAGCGCCCGAGTTACCGGCCGGCGATTGGTCGCCAGGGGCCGGAGGCGTGGGAGAATTTTGGAGCGACTCCCGCGCGTTCGGGTCGACCACACCCGGCCCGGTCGGAGAAGAATTCATATTTTCCAACGCATCGGGCGAGACCTCTTGGGTGCCCGTCCCGGGCAACTTGATATCGAGCGTGGGGGGAGCTTCCGTGGAACCGTTTTTCTTCGAAGAAGATCCGGAAAAATCACCACCATCGAGCTTCTGGCGGAGCGCCGTATTTTCCTGTTGCGCATCTATCAGTGCATTTTGGGCCATATTAAGCTGGTCCTGCATGGCATAGACCGCATCTTCATGTATGCGACATTCCTGCTCGAGCATGGCGATCCTCGGGTTCAATCGACATCCGAGCGCAAGCAGACACCCGAGCACACACAGAATAATTGATGGCGTTTTCATTGGAAATCCTTTTCCTATCTTGTTGGGCATCCCCCCAACTTCCCATCAACGTTTTTTGGTAGGTGCTACCGCACCCGTATATCAGCAACCTTTACCGATCACCTACACATAAACCCAAAACTCATCTCGAAAACTTTCATTCGGATGTTAGCCCGGTCGCCTGCGACCGGAAATGCTACGAAATCCCGCCGCAGGCGGCGGGGCTAACGATCGCAAACACTCCTTTTACGATTTCTGAAATGGTTTCTAATCCTACTCGTTCTTTCCAAGCTTTTCGATCACGCTATCGATCAGGCCATATTCGCAGGCCTCTTCGGCGGTCATGAATCGGTCACGGTCGGTATCCTCTTCGATCTTTTCGAGCGAGTGGCCCGTGTGATTCAGGAGGATAGTGTTGAGTCGGACCTTGAGGTTTTTGAACTCGTTGGCGTGGATCAAAATTTCTTCGGCGGTTCCTTCGGATCCGGCGGACGGCTGATGGATCATGACACGGGAGTTGGGCAGGGCGAACCGTTTTCCCTTTTCGCCGGCCGCCAGCAGCACCGCGCCCATCGACGCACATTGGCCGAGGCAGTAGGTTGCCACGGGGCACTGGATGAACTGCATCGTATCGTAAATCGCAAGTCCGGCCGTAACCGACCCACCGGGCGAGTTGATGTACAAATGCACATCCGCCTCGGGATCGTCCGACTGGAGGAACAGCAGTTGGGCCACGATCGCGTTGGCCACTTCGTCGTTGACTTGCGTGCCGAGGAAGATAATCCGATCTTTCAGGAGCCGGCTGTAGATATCCATCGCCCGCTCTTCGCGGCCGCTCTTTTCGATGACATAAGGAATCAATGGCATGGGAATATGCTCCGTATAAATTTATGGTTTCTGTATTCGAGTGGGTGAATCTCCCGATTCGTCACCGGGTTTAGTCCTCGTCGTCTTCGTCGGCTTTTTGGGTCTTGAGGATGTCGTCGACCACGCCATATTCGACTGCTTCGGCCGCGGTCATGTAGTAGTCGCGGTCCGTATCCTTGGCAATCTGCTCGATCGGCTTACCGGTATGATCGGCAAGAATCTGATTGAGCGTCTCTCGCGTTTTGAGGATCTCCTGGGCCTGGATTTCGATATCCGAAACCTGGCCGCCGACCTGACCGTAAGGCTGGTGGATCATCACCTTCGCGTTCGGAAGCGCGAATCGCTTTTTCGCAGTCCCGCCCGCCAGCAGCACCGCACCGCCACTGGCCGCGAGTCCCACGCAGTAGGTCGCCACCGGGCAGCTGAGGATTTGCATCGTGTCGTAAATCGCCAGTGTCGAGCTGACGCTTCCACCCGGCGAGTTGATATAAAAATGGATATCCTTGCGTCGGTTTTCGCTTTGGAGATAAAGAAGCTTCATCACCAGCTCGTTCGCGTTGCCATCGTGGATTTCGCCTTGGAGGAAAATGATCCTGTTTTCCAGGAGCATGTCGCCCAGGGTCATCTGACGCTGGCGTTGATAGTCGCGGGAACTGGCCGACGCGTTTTGCGGCGAGATCGGAAATCGTGTGCTCATCATAATTCAACCGGTTTTTGGGTAAGATTGATATAAATTGTACGTCATTCAAGGAAGTAGGCGATCGATGCTCCTCGTGTGACGGTGCCTTTTTTACCTATGTAAAGATAGGTCATAACGGCGCATCAGGAGCGGCCGACAATAGTATCATCGACAAAAAACGTGCAAAAAGATGACTGTGTCCTGCCGGGAACCCGTTAGTAGAATTTTGGCCAGTGATGTCGGACCGGATGGTTCCCTCGACGCAGGCATCCTTGCCCATCGAGAAAGCATATCCTCCTTGATACTTTTTTAACTCAGTAGTTCCGAATTTGGTAAACATCAGTATCGTTTAGCGGTCGAACTCCGCTCGACGGCTAAACTTCGAAACTTACGAAAGTCGAATTTTGGAACTACTGAAACTAATATAAACGGAATATGAAAAAGGGCGGAAGTTTTTTCCGCCCCCCTTCATTCTATTCTTCTTCTTTTTCTTCCGCCTTTTCAGGCGTGGCCTCCGGAATATCCGGCTCCTCTTCGCCACCGGCGGTTTGGTCGATCGCGACCGTGTCGCTGTCCTCGGTCTTGTAAGGCACTTCCTTGAACTTCGCATCCGCCAAGATCATATCGATCACCTTACGCTCGACCACCTGGTTGGCCAAGGCGTCGGCGACACCCTCTCGCTCGATACGAGAGCGGACACGACGCATGCTCTCGCCCGTCTGTCCGGCAATCGCCGCCATTTCTTGTTCGATATCTTCTTCCGTCGCTTCGATCCCTTCCTGATCGGCGATCTTTTCGAGGATGAAGTGTTCCTTAAGCGCGCGAGCCGTGTTCTCCAAGCTGTTCTGACGCAACTCGTTCTCGTGCGTCCGAATCTCGTCGACACTGAACCCGCTCCGTTGCAGTTCCAACGCGGCCCGTTGGAGCTCGCGTCGGCTCTGACGCTTGAGCAAGTCGGGCGGGAGATCCCAGTCGGCCGCCACGGTCAGGGCCGCCGTCACCTGCTCGCGAGCACGCTGGTGCTGTTCGTACTCGAGCTGTTTTTCCAAGTTATCCTTGATCGCGTCACGCAGATCGGCTTCCGTTTCAAAACCGATTTGCTCGAGGAATTCAGGCGTCATCTCGGGCAGCTCGAGCTTCTTGATCTCGATGACCTCGAAAACGGCCGTGACTTTCTTGCCACGCATCAAGACGTTCGGGGCGTCGTTCGAGAGCGTCGCCTTCCCTTCAACAACATCGCCAACCTTCACACCGGTCATCAACTTGCCGAAGTTGGTCACCTTTCCATCGCGGAAGCTCAGCACCGGACGGAGCCGGATGACCTCTTCCTTCGCGGCGGAAAGCTCGTTATCGCCATCCTTGAACGTGAGGTTCAGCGTCAGGTAGTCGCCCATCTTGGCCTTGTCGCCTTCTTCGCCAGGCGTCAAGCGACCAAAGTTGGCCAGTGCCTGCTCCAGACGACGGTCGATGTCCTTGTCGTCGAACTCGCGGATCGGCTTCTCGATTTTCAAGCCCTTCCACTGCGGCACGTCGAACTCAGGCCGGACTTCCAGGTCGAACTCGAAAACCATCGGCCCTTCTTCGGGCAAGGTAACCGCATCCATGTCGAAATCAGGCTCACTGATCGCCGCCAAGCCTTCGTCTTCGTTGACCTGGGCAATCGCGTCCATCAAGAGCGTTCCCTTGACTCGATCACCAATATCCTTGCGGAACCGCGCTTCGATCAACTTTCGCGGTGCATGACCCAGACGAAATCCGGGCACCTCGGCCGAATCGGCCAGCTCGTCAAACTCCGCATCAAAATAGTTATCGATGTCCTCGTGCGAGACGCTAACCTTTACGTGTCGCTCACATGCACTACGCTGATCGACGGTGATGTCGAGCGTAAGCTTTTGCTTTTCTTCGCTTTCAGCAGCTTCGGTATCAACGGAAGCGTCTTGTGCTTGTGCTTTGTCCGATTTCGGATGTTTTCGATCTGCCATGAGCTAATAGTAGCCTTCTATCAAATGATCATAAAGGAAAAAAGCAGAGGAAAGGGAGAGCGGGTGATGGGATTCGAACCCACGACAACAACGTTGGCAACGTTGTGCTCTACCAGCTGAGCTACACCCGCATATTCTCAGGCTGGCAGTATAGCGAATGACGCCTATTGGGGCAAATCCAAAAATTGCCGAAAATCAGTCCTTCCT
>JASFHG010000230.1:0-6406 GCA_050123355.1 Planctomycetia bacterium | reverse complement strand
AGTTTGAGCATCAAGCTATAGGTCCGCTCGATCCCTCGCAGCATCGATTCGATCATATTGAAGAAACGGCCGTGGAACGGGGAAATTTTGAGCACTCGGCTACAAAGCATCGGCGAGAGCGTCACGGCGATCGTCGTCGAGATGACCACCGCCGCAGTGACCGTCAGACCGAACTCGAAGAAAAATTTACCGACGATCCCTTTCATGAACGCCACGGGCACAAAGACGGCCGCAATGGCCAACGACGTGACAATGACCGCGAAGCCGATTTCCTTCATCGCCATCAGCGCAGCCTGCATGCGCGGATACCCTTCCTCCATGTGCCGATAGGTGTTTTCGAGCACCACGATCGAGTCGTCGATAATCATCCCGACCGAGATCGTCAAGGCCAACATTGTCATCATGTTCACCGTGAAACCCATCGCGTACATGAACGCATAGGTTCCGATGATTGTCGCGGGGATGGTACACGCCGCGACAAACGATCCACGGAGACTTCGCAGGAAAAAGAAGATCACGATCACGGCCAAGCCGGCCCCGCGAAGCAACTCACCTTCCGCTTCGGAGATACTCTGGTTGACGAAATCCGAGTTATCCTGGGCGATGGTCAGCGTGATGCCGTCTTTTTCGAGTGGACCGCGGATGCGATCGAGCTCTTTCTTCACCGACTCCGCAACGGCGACCATGTTCGTCCCGGATTGCGGTCGCACCTGAAGACAAATGGCCTTCTGACCGTTGAGTTTGGCGATGCTGTGGCAATCTTCCATGCCATCTTCGACATAAGCGACATCGCCCAGCCGGATCGGGTTCTGCTCTTGCTGCTTGACGATGATTTCTTCAAAGTCAGAGACTTTTTGGATCCGGCCCTCAATTTTGGCCACGATATTGCGTTGGCCGGTTTCGATACGTCCTCCGGGCGGCTCGACATTTTCACGCTGGATCGCATCGACCACATCCTGGGCCGTCAAGCTATAGGCCCGTAGTTTGTCCGCACGGAACCAAATCCGGATTTCCCGGTCTCGATCGCCCACCATCTGAACATTGCCAACGTTGCGGATCGATTCGATTTCTTGCTTGACCCGATCGTCGGCTATCCGTGTCAATTGCATGATCGGTTTCTGTCCGGAAACCAAAATCGACATGATCGGTGCCGAATCGAGGTCCAATTTCTCGACAGTCGGCTCTTCGATTTCGCGAGGCAACTCCTGCCGAATCAAGGAAATTTTGTCGCGAACCTCTTGGGTCTTAATATTGACATCTTCATCCAACTCGAACTCGACGAAAACTTGTGTGATTCCTTCGAGGCTCTGGCTGCGAAGCGTCTTGATACCGCTGATCGTTCCGACCGAGTCTTCGATCCGCTCGGCCACTTCCTGGTCCATCGTCTCGGGTTCCACGCCCGGATTGACGACCGTGACGGTGACCATCGGGATATCGACGTTTGGAAACATGTTCACACCGATGCTTCGATACGAAATGAAACCGAAGACGATCAGCGCAAGAACGGCCATCCAGGTAAGTACAGGTCGGTGGATACAAACGTCAGATATTTTCATTGTAGGTAGGTATGGCTAAGGTGGGATTATTTCTGCTTTTCTCGAAGTTCTACTGCCAGCTGGTCACTCAAGACGGCGATCTGACCGGTCGCAATGACCTCTCCTTCATTCACACCGGAGATGATTTCGTAGGTTTCGCGATTCGATACGCCGAGCTGCACGTCTCGTTTGGTAACATGCCCATCTTTATAGACGAAAACCGATGGTCGGCCTGCGTCAAACGAAACCGACGAGAAAGGGACCGTCAACGTCGATTGGACCGACGCGACCGGAAGATGCACTCGGGCAAAACCGCCCGGCTTGAGCGTCTCGCCGGCATTGTCGATCGTCACGCGAATCAAAAACGTTCGGGTTTTCGGGTCGATATTGCCGTCAATCCGGTCGACACGCCCCGCGATCGCCTTTCCAAGCCCCTCGACCGTGATCCGTGCGGTCTGGCCCATTTTGACGCCCATCTGATACCGCTCCGGCACCGCCACCTCGGCAAACAAGACCCGTGGATCCATCATGTCGAGAATGTCAGAGTCCATCATTTCAATAAGGCGATCGCCAACATCGACGTAACGTTTCGTTACGACCCCATCATACGGTGCACGAATGATCGTCTTGTCGAGTGCGTCCTGTCGCAAGGCGACTTCTGCCTCCGCGACATTGTAATGGGCCTTCGCGACGTCGATCTCTTCCTTCGTGGGGCCAGAACGTGCGATCGCCAGGGCAGCCTCCGCTTTTTTCACCTCGGCATTGGCTCGTATCTCTTCGGCTATCGCTTTATCATAGTCCGCCTGAGAAATCGCCTTCTTGCCGATCAGCTTGGCGTATCGTTCCCTATCGGCCTTGGCACAAGCGGCCCTTGCCTTGGCATCTTCCAACGCGGCCTCGAGCTGGGTAACCTCTTCGGCCCGCCGCCAGGAAAGCAGATTCACCAACTCGCTTTTCAGCCGGGCCAAGTTGGCCTCCGCCACTTTCAACGCCAAACGCTGCTCCTGGTCCTTGAGCCGCACCAAAATCTGTCCTTGCTTTACCCGGCTTCCGATATCGATCGAAAGAGGGACCTCTTTGCCGTCGACCAAAACGGAACAGTCCGAGTCGGCGATTTCTGCTACATTCCCGTTAATTTCCGAGACGACCGTCGTCTTGCGAATAGGGATCAGGCTACCGACCAGCTCGATTTCGCTCTTAATATCACCCCGGACCACCGGGACTACGTCGATCGTAACTCGCTTATTCTGGTCCTTGGTGGACGTGGTAGCTTCCGACGACGGATTGGTCGCGACCGCTTGGTTACACCCGGATATCCCCAAAAGCATCGCAATCAAAAGCGAGGCAAGGCACACATTCACTGCCCAGGCGGGCAATCGAATAATATTGGCAGAGGAAGTCATTTCTATCTCTCTCTTTTCCTATTGAGGTCTGCATTGCTAATGAACCATTCTGCGGCCAAAAAATCCAGCAAACCCGGCTGGAAGAGCCGCGTTTGCGATCGCACAACGATCATTAAATACATCGGGATCAATAAAATGATTAAATATTGGGGAAACTATCGGGATGGACACAACAAAATGTGATTTCGTTCAAGTGGTATCTGGCGAGGTCCGGATTCCATGGAAAAACAGGTCGACCGCTATTTCCATCTGCTCGACCATGGACCGTTTCCAGCCCATTGCGTCGGAGTAACAATAAATCGACGTGACCCCGTCCATCATGGCCGAAAACGCAAAAGAAGCACTCCTCGGATCCATGGCCTTCAGCTCACCACGATCCATACCTTCTTGGAACCAATTCAGAATCAAGTCGATTTCTCGCTGATACATCTCTTGCTGTGTCTGCGGAATCGAACCACGAAATTCAGAACGGGCTAAGACGTTGAGCTCCAGACAATCCGGATGTTTCTCAAAAAACTCCGCGTAGGAAACCGCCACCGTGCGAAGAAAGTCCTCCACGGTTTCCGGCAACTTCTTCTGGAGCACCTCGTTGATATCGAGCCGGAGCCGGGCATCCACTTCCGAGACGGCCGCCCAAAAGAGCTCCTCCTTCGTCCCGTAATTCCGATAGACGGTCCCTTTGCCGATCCCTACTCGATCGGCAATGACCTGGACGTCAGCCCCACGGAAGCCCAACTCGGCAAACGTTCGGATCGCCTCATCGAGAATACTTTTCTTACGAGGATCCTGCTCCATACCGGGAGAGGTAATCAGCTGCTCAATATTGGCACTATTCGATATAGACATTGTCTCTGTTCCTGTAACCTAGAATCGGACGGACGCGTCCGTCCACTCAAAAGATTCTAGTCAGATAAGACTGGCAAGTCAAGGGCATCGAGGGGAAAAGCCAAGAAATCGCTCTGCCGGGGGGCAATCGTGTGAAAAAGGCGGTTACGAGCGTGATCAACGTTAGCGCTATGCCTGATGACAATACCCCCCCACCGGCGCGCACGAAAAAGGCGGCCCTGCGAGCTTTGGACACTCGCGGGGCCGCCTGTAATTAACGTCGAGACCAGGCCATCCTTAGCGTACTTGGCGAGGAGGCCAATTTCGGTATCAGTTACTTACCGCAGCAGCTCGGCTCACAGCAGGCCGGTTTGCAGCACGCAGGCGTGCAGCATTCGACGACCGGGGTGCAAACCTTGACCGGAACTTCTTTGCAGACGACCTTGCGGACGCAACGGGTCGCTGTGTACGGAACCTTCTTCGGAACCATTTTGACACAGTTGATCGTCTTCGTGTAGCATACCGGCTTGCATACCGTGTAAGCAACCTTTTTGCAACGCTGTTCCTTGACCATCTTGCAAACCTTGTAAGGAACTTCCTTCGTTCGGCACTCTTTGACCATTTTGCAAACTTTGTAGGTGCAGGTTCGGACGCGATTTTCCTTCACCATCTTGCAAACTTTGTAGGTACAAGTGCGGACTCGGTTTTCCTTCACCATCTTGCAGACCTTGTAGGTGCAAGTCTTGACCCGTTGCTCGGGAACCATCTTGCAGACCTTGTAGGTGCAGGTGCGTTTTTCGGGCACCATCTTGCAAACTTTGTAGGTGCAGGTGCGGACACGTTGCTCGGGCACCATCTTGCAAACCTTATAGGTGCAGGTTCGCTTTTCCGGTACCATCTTGCGAACTTGATAGGTGCAGGTGCGAACGCGGTTTTCCTTCACCATCTTGCAGACCTTGTAGGTACAAGTGCGGACGCGTTGCTCGGGCACCATCTTGCAGACCTTGTAGGTACAGGTGCGCTTCTCGGGCACCATCTTGCAGACCTTGTAGGTGCAAGTGCGGACGCGTTGCTCGGGCACCATCTTGCAAACCTTGTAGGTGCAGGTACGTTGCTCGGGCACCATCTTGCAGACCTTATAGGTGCAGGTACGTTGCTCAGGCACCATCTTGCAGACTTTGTAGTTGCAAGTGCGGACGCATTGCTCTTTGACCATTTTGCAAACCTTATAGGTGCAAGTCTTGACCCGCTTTTCGGGGACCATCTTGCAGACCTTGTAAGGAACGGTCTTGACACATTTCTCACGCACATACTTAGTGCATTCTACTTCTTTTTCACAAACGGTCGGGACCCAAACGCGGCATGTGGTCGGCTTGCAGCAGGGCTCACAGCACGCAGGCTCGCAAGCGGCGGGTTCACAGGCCTTAGGCTCGACAGTGCGTGTTTCCCAATGACCGGAGCACACCTTAACTTTTTTGGTGTACTTCACCGGCTTGCAGGTGTAATAAACGCACTCGCGCTGACGTGTTTCCCAAACGGGTTTGCAAACAGTGTAGCAGATTTCCTTGGTCTTGGTTTCCCAAACCGGCTTGCACACCGTGTAGGGAATTTCCTTGGTCCGGGTTTCCCAGACCGGTTTGCACACAGTGTATTCTCGCTGGCGGGTCTCCCAGACCGGCTTGCACACCGTGTAGTTGCGAGTGCGAGTCTCGTATACCGGCTTGCAAACGGTATAGGGGATCTCTTTCGTTCGGGTTTCCCAAACGGGTTTGCAGACCGTGTACTCGCGGGTGCGAGTTTCATAAACCGGCTTGCAAACGGTGTAGGGGATTTCTTTCGTTCGGGTTTCCCAAACGGGCTTGCACACCGTGTAGGGGATTTCCTTTTGGCGGGTCTCACAAACGGGCTTGCATACCGTGTACTCTCGAGTGCGAGTCTCATAAACCGGCTTGCATACCGTGTAAGGAATCTCTTTCGTCCGGGTTTCCCAGACGGGCTTGCACACCGTGTATTCGCGGCAACGGGTTTCCCAAACCGGCTTGCACACCGTGTAACAGATTTCCTTTGTCTTGGTTTCCCAAACCGGCTTGCACACCGTGTAAGGGATCTCTTTCTGACGAGTTTCCCAGACGGGCTTGCAGACCGTGTAAGGAATCTCTTTGGTCCGTGTTTCCCAAACCGGCTTGCAGACGGTGTAATTGACCGTCCGGCAACGATTTTCCCAAACCGGCTTGCAGACCGTATAATGACAATCTCGATAGCGTGTTTCCGGAACGTACTTCACGCATTTCACCTGCTTCGGAACGCAAACGCGATCGTAGCAAGTCTTGTAGCACGTGTACTGTTGCTTTTCCCAAACAACTTGCTTGCACGTTTTCATGACGGTATGGCATTCCATCTTGCAGCAAGAATAGTCAGCACAACAAGCTGGCTTGAGACAACAATAACGAGCTGCGCCAAAGAGTCCGGCGCTGGCTGTACTGGTCGTTACCATCACCACGAGGGCAACCATAATCGACACACCCAACAATTTTTTCATGTTTTGCCTCCTTCAAGGACGTTTTTGGACGCACGGGGCCTGGTCTGACGAGAATATCTCGTCGTGTGCATACCACTTATTTTATATATTCGGTCTAATCAATG
>JASFHG010000229.1:0-6415 GCA_050123355.1 Planctomycetia bacterium | reverse complement strand
CGATATTTTGAAAAGGAGAGATATACCTATATTCTCCAAACTTTCACCCCATCGACGCTTGTTATGAAGTGGGAAATTCGGATCATCGTTGCGGCTATTGTGTTGCTGGTCGGTTTGATTCTTGCCGTCCTGGTGACTCCCTCTGCGCCGACGACGGAAGAAAAGTCCGGTAAACAGGTTGCCACGAATGACATGGTCATTCCTTCCTACAGTGAACCGGTTTCTTATACCACGTCCCAAACCATGCCGGTGACGAATGTGCCTCCTCTGCCGACGCCGGAAAAATTATTGCCGGTTCCTAAAGAACCTCGAAAAAAGACAGCCATCCAAGAACCTCCGGCACGGACCGCGCAACGTGACAAGGTTCCCGACCTGCCGGAAAATTTTCCCAGCGTCAAAAAACCCTCGCAGCCGGTGTCGATCAAGCGGATCCATACCGTGATTGATGGCGATACGCTCCAAGGACTCGCCTACCGCTATCTGGACGACGAGCAGCGGTGGTCTGAAATCTACGACGCCAATCGTGATCAGCTCACCGACCCGACGGCGCTTCCGATCGGGGCGAAACTGACCATTCCCCCTCGTGTACGTCCTTCGACATCCCGGCATGCGTCGAATTCCCGGCCGCCTGAGCATCAGGCCTCTCGTCCGGTTGCCCATCAGGTTGCCCGCCCAGTCGAATTGCCGGTGACAGAGCTCCCCAGTGACCCGATGATACCATTTGAATAGTATGGTACGGTATTCGGAGGGGCTTGCCCTATCTGCAAAAAGGGGGACAATGGATAAAGGCCCCCAAGCTTTTCGCTTTTGGGTGATTTTACTCATTTATGCCTCCAAACATTGGTGATGTCGTTATGCAAGATCAAGAAATTCCTCTGATTTTCAAACCACTTGACAAAAAAGTCTACGTGCTCGAAGGGACACGGCTTCTTGAAGCGGCCTCGAGTGTCGGGATGAATCTCGAACAGCCGTGCGGTGGCGAGGGGACCTGCGGCAAGTGTCAAGTTCGCATTATTGGCGAGGTCTGTGCGCCGACGATGGTTGACGAAGCTTTTTTCTCTCCCAAGCAATTGGCCGATGGCTGGCGATTGGCCTGTCAGGCAATTGTCGTCGGGCCGGCGACCATCGAGGTGCCCGAAACTTCGCTGATTGACACGCAACAGATCATCTTGACCCAGACAGAAACCGGCCGGACCATCATTGCCGATCCGGCGGTCCAAAAACAGTATGTCGAGTTGACACCTCCGGTAATTGGCGACGACCGTTCCGATGCGGCCCGGCTTCAAGCGGCTTTCGGTTCGTTGAAGATTGATTCCGAGATGCTTCACCGCTTGTCCGAGAACCTGCGTCAGAATGACTATCGCGGCACGGTCGTGGCGATCGACGGTTGTCTGGTCGATTTCGAGGCCGGTGACACCTCTTCCGAGCGGTTTGCCGTAGCGGTCGATCTGGGTACCACCACGCTCGCGGCTGAATTGATCGATCTGGCTGACGGCACGAAGCTGGCCATCGCCTCGCGGATGAACTCGCAGGTTACCTTTGGCGATGACGTCCTGTCACGGATTCGTTTTGCACGGGACGACTATTCAGGATTGAGTCAGATGCAGCAAGCGGTAATCGCGGCCGTTAGCGAAATGATCACCGAGCTGATCGAAGCACAAAATACATCGCGGGAACGGATCTACGAGGTCTTTCTTTCGGGCAACACGACGATGCAGCAGATTTTTCTCGGCCTCGACGTCCGCCCGCTCGGGGAGGCACCGTTCGTGACGGTCACGAACGAGGGAGTTTCGATGCATGCCGCTCAGTTAGGGCTCAATGTTCATCCACGTGCGGCAATCTCGACGATGCCGGTGATCGGTGGTTTTGTTGGCGGTGATACCGTTTCGGGCATTCTTGCGACAGGCATGGTCGACGAGATCGGAAACACTCTATTGATCGATATCGGGACCAACGGCGAGCTGGCCATCTGGTCCCACGGCCAACTGATGGCAGCGTCGACCGCAGCCGGACCGGCGTTTGAAGGGGCCCGAATCTCGCAAGGGATGCGGGGGACCATCGGCGCGATCGAACGAGTCCTCGTCGATGAGAAAGGGTTGCATGTCAATGTGATCGGCAACGTCCCGCCCGCTGGAATCTGTGGGACCGGGATCGTCGACCTGACAGCCGAACTGCTCCGAACAGGCGTGCTGCTCCCGAGCGGAAAATTGCTTGGTCCCGACAAACTTCCCAAAGACCTCATGCCCGATCTGGTCCGGCGTGTGACGACCATCGACTCCCACCCAGCCTTTATTCTTGCCACAGCCAAGGAGGCCGAGAGCGACCGGCCGATCGTTGTCACGCAGCAAGATTTTCGCGAGTTGCAACTTGCTACCGGTGCGATTCGGGCCGGGATCCAGTTGCTCTTAGAGCATGTGAATTTGGCGGCGACCGACTTGGAACATATCTTCATTGCCGGCGGGTTCGGAAACTTCATCCGGCGAAGCAATGCCCAACGGATCGGCCTGCTCCCTCAAGAGGTTGACCGGCATCGGATCCTATATCGTGGTAACACGAGCCTGATGGGTGCCCGCCTTTGTGCGATATCGAAATCGTGTCGCGCCAAATCGGACGCGATTGCCGAGCTGGCCCGCCACATTGACCTGTCCCGTCTCCCCAACTTTGCCGACGTCTATGCCGAGTCGATGATCTTCCCCGAGTCGTAAGGTTGCCGGTTGGAAACATGGTAGGGTGCGTCACGACGTACCTTTTGAAAAACGTTTTCTCTGAAGGTGCGTCTCGACGCACCCTACGAATATCCGGTGACGGTGAGTTGACCGAGCGAGATAGAGCCATCGCCGGGGGGGAATTGTTCGGGGAGGTAGACTTCCAGACCGGTATCGAGCAGCCGCTGCCGGGTGCTTTCCAAAAGACGCCGATTCAAAAAGCAGCCACCGGAGAGGATCACGCGACTCATGCCGGAACGGACGGCCAGTGCGGTTGCGACATCGGCCAGTCCGTTGTGGAAGCGGGCACTTATGGTGGACACTTTTATACCACGATCCAAATCGTCCAGCAACGCGTCGAGCATCGGCTGCCAGTCGATTGTCAGCGGTTCGCCCTTGCCTTTTTCGACGATCTCGAAGCGATACGACGAAGTTTCTTTCGGATCGGCGGCAAACTCCAGCTCCATCGCCGCTTGGCCTTCGAAGCTGATCGTAGGCCGAGCCAGGCAGAGCATCGCGACCGCGTCGAAGAGCCGTCCCAGGCTGCTGGTGCGGGGCGAGTGGACCTGACGCTCGAGGATCGTTGTCAGGGGAGCAAATTCGTCCGGATTGAACCAGTTGGCCGCACGCCGGGCCGCCTCGACCGGGTCGATTTCATGCAGCAGCCCGAACGCCGAGCGGCGAGGCTCGCGGACCGCCCGATCGGAGCCGGGGAGCGAGAACGGGCGGAGTCGGGCGAAGCGATCGAAGTCGGCACCCCGGTCGATCAGCACCTCGCCACCCCAGACCGTCCCGTCGGGGCCGAACCCGGTCCCATCCCACGCGAAACCGAGCGTGTCGCCTGCCGCAAGGCCATGCTCGGCCGCGACTGCCGCCACGTGGGCATGGTGGTGCTGCACCCGGACCAGCGGGACTGCCCATCGCTCGGCAAGCTGCTCGGCCAGCTGAGTCGAGCGATAATCGGGGTGCAGGTCACAGGCAACTTGTTCGGGCGTCACACCGAAGAATTCGATCAGGTCGTCGATCGCCCGGCGATGGACCTCGATGCTTTTGACGGTCTCCAGGTCGCCGATGTGTGAGCCGATCACGATCCGGTCGTCCAGCTTCAGCCCGATCGTGTTTTTCAGGTGTCCACCCACCGCAAGGATTATCTGTGACGGTTTGCTACTGGCAATCGCCGCCGGGGCATAGCCTCGTGCACGACGCAAGATCTGCACGCCGGTCGAGATGCAGCGTGTTACCGAATCGTCGACCGGGCGGACGATCGGGCGGTTGTGCGTGAGGATTACGTCGGCGATACGTCCGAGCCGCTCGACTGCTTCGGCCGTTCGGATCGCCATCGGTTCTTCCGACAGATTCCCACTGGTACAGATGATCGGTGTCCGCAGCTCAGCCATCAGTAGGTGATGGAGCGGCGTATAAGGCAGCATCACCCCCAGCTCTGGGTTCCCGGGTGCAATGTTTTCGGCCAATACCTTACCCGTCGCACGCGACGGGGCTAACGAACTCTCTATTTTCTTCAATAATACAATTGGAGCGGCCGGCGAGGTGAGCAACTGGGCCTCTTCCTCGGAAACATGGCAGTAGCATTGTACCGACTCCAGGTCGGGGAGCATGATTGCCAGCGGTTTGTCGGGCCGGCACTTTCGATCGCGCAGATGCCAGACCGCCGACTCATCGGTCGCGTCGGCCAGGAGCTGGAACCCGCCGAGCCCCTTTAGAGCGACGATCTGACTGCTACGGATCGCGTTGACTGCCCCAGCGAGTGCTTCGTCCCGCTTGGCCAGTGTCGATCCGCTTCGGGCGTCGAGTAGACGCAACTCCGGTCCACAGACGGGACACGCGACCGGTTGGGCATGGAACCGCCGGTCGCCGGGATCTTCATATTCGCGCCGACAATCTTCGCAAAGTTCGAACGAGGCCATCGACGTTCGGGCCCGATCGTAGGGGAGCCCCTCGACGATCGACCAGCGTGGGCCGCAGTGGGTGCAGTTGGTGAACGGATACGCGAAACGGCGTTGGTCGGGCGATCGGATCTCGGCCAGGCAGGCGGTGCAAGTCGCCAGATCGGCTGGGATGACGGGCTGGGCATTGCCTTGGTCCTGGCTCGTGACGATTGTGAACTCGGCCTCATCCCGGACCACTTTGCAAGGCTGCGATTCGACCGACTCCACTTGCGCAGCCTCGGGTAAGGGGAACGAAGAAGGGGTCGTAGGGGAAGTACTGCCGAGCGCGGCTTCGAAACACTCAAGAGAGGCTACCGGGCCTTGAATTTCGACGAGTACCCGATCTGCTTCATTGCGGACCCAGCCGGTCAGGGCCAGTTCATGAGCCAGTCGCCAGAGAAACGGTCGAAACCCAACTCCTTGGATGACACCGCGCACCGTGATCCGCTTTCGTAGCAGAGTCACGTTCTCGTCGGCCGGTCGGTTCATACCTCTTTATTATACCCGAACGGGAACCGATTACGAGGTCCGGTCCTTTAACCAAAATAGGGCACGCTTTGCGGCCAAATTCGGCTTGGGACGTGAAAAGAGGCGTTATAGCTTTTGCATTACGCCGAGGACAATTTGGCCGAGCCGACCTTCCGCTTTTGTGGCGACGGCGATGATTTCGTCCAAATTGGTTGGCGTCAGCAACTCGGGCGTACACATATCGGTTACGACCGAGAGGCCCAGAGTCCGCAGTCCGCTGTGGACCGCGACGATTACCTCTGGCACGGTCGACATGCCGATCACGTCGGCCCCGATCATGCGTAGGAAGCGGTACTCGGCCCGGGTTTCGAGATTGGGTCCGACCATCGCCGCGTAGATACCCAGATGGGCCTTGATGTCCGCTTGTTTCGCGAAGTCCAACGCCAACTGTGAGAGCTCGCGGTCGTACGGCTCGAACATATCGGGAAACCGTGGCCCGAGTTCGTCGTCATTCACGCCGACCAACGGGTTGCCGGTCATCAGGTTGATATGGTCGTCGATTACCATAATGTCACCGGCCGCGAAGTCGGGGTTCAATCCACCGCATGCGTTCGAGACGATCAGGATCTCGGCACCGAGTGCCTTCATGACGCGGACCGGATAAGTGATCTGAGCATAGGAGTAACCTTCGTAGGCGTGGAAGCGGCCTTCCATCGCGACGACCGGTACTCCTTCGAGCATACCGCACACCAACTGGCCGGTATGGCTGGCGACCGTCGAGTTGGGGAAGTGTGGCAACTTTTCATACTCGATGGTCGCTTCCGTTTCAATTCGCTCGGCCACGCTACCCAGCCCGGTACCCAGAATGATTCCTACTCGTGGTGAACCATTCCACTGTTGACGAATCGCGGCGACAGTTTCTTCCAATTGTTGTCGAATTTGTAGCATCAAATAGTCTCGGATAAAAAGGATAGCGGAGTATTTTTATAAAAGACGTCTGGATCAATCGAAGTCATCGTCGTCGTCAAAGTCGTCGACATCCTCCTCCTCGTCATCCAGGAACTCGTCATCGAGGTCATCGTCGAATTCGTCCTCGAAATCTTCATCAAAGTCGTCGTCGAAATCATCGTCCAGATCGTCACTATCATAGTCGTCGTAACTCATGACCATTTCGTCAAGAGGTCGGAGTTGAAGTTCTTCTTTCGGGTTCGATTCGTAAGTAAGTAGGGACATAGTTTTTTCCTCACAAACACAAAACTAAAGGTGTTTTCGTCACCAAAAATGGTTCCTGGCTTT
>JASFHG010000228.1:0-6439 GCA_050123355.1 Planctomycetia bacterium | reverse complement strand
ACCGCACTGGGTCGTTTGCTTTAGCATTCACAAATTGCTGTAGAGAGTGGTCATCGAGATGTGTGGTAGCATCAATGCCAGCAACATCACTTCTTCCACCTTTAACTTCGCGGACACCTATTAGAATATATGCTTCGCCCCGTCGCCAGGCATTGACGAATCCCAAAATGTCCTTGAGAATTTCTGACTTCTGTAAATCATCCGCAACAGAAAATGCATATTGCCCTTCCTTAAAGTCGAGCGACACGCTTTCGTCTTCGTGCAGTAATTGTTCAAAAAGTTCAGGAGTCATTCTTCTCGCAATGAATGTTTCAGACAGTAAAATATTACAGCCTTCCCGATCATAAACACTCGGCCACAGAAGCCCAATCGGGATCGGACATTGTAGGGTTGTTTTATTTTTCGAAAGCCGGATTGCGACCGGTCTACCCCATTGACCAGTCGTCGCGGAGGATGGCGTTTTTGGTGACGACGATGACGCCGTCGCGGATCATGCCCCAGGCGGATTCTTCGGAATCTTGGACGTCCTGGTCGTTGACGATCCGGACGCGGCGGCCGATGCGGCAGTTTTTGTCGATGATGGCCCGTTCGACATGCGAACCCTCGCCGATCCCCAGCGGTGGCGTGCCATTGTTCGAGTCGTGGTCGAACTCGCGGTTGGTTTGATAGTAGTCGGCACCCATGAGGACCGAGTTGCGGATGACGACGTTCTTACCGATCCGGCATCGTAGTCCGATCACACTGTTTTCGATCACGGCCCCTTCCTCGATGATGCAACCGTCGGCGATCAGGCTGCCGGAGATGGTCGCGCCGTCCACGCGGGTGGGCGGCAAGAATCGAGCTCGGGAGAATAGCGGTGCCTCGGGCGAGATCAGGTCGAACGGCGGCTCGCGATTCGCCAAGTCGAGATTGGCCTCGTAAAACGAGCGGATCGTCCCGATATCTTCCCAGTAGCCATCGAACAAATGAACCTGAACATGGTGGGTTCGGATCGAGGTCGGAAAGATTTCGCGTCCGAAGTCCTCGTAATTTGTCTTTTCGAGCACATTCACCAAAACGTCCCGGTCGAACAGATAGATACCCATACTCGCCAGGCAGTCGCGGCCATGGCTCGCAATCCCTTGGGCATCGATCCAAGCTGGATCGGTACGGATATGCGTGAGCTCTGTTTCGGTTTGTGGCTTTTCCAAGAAACCTTTGACCCGGCCCGTGTCGTCGAGCCGCATGATACCCAACTCCGACGCGTCCTTCGAAGCAACCGGAACGGCCGAGATGGTCACGTCGGCCTTGGCATCCTTGTGCGATTTGAGCATCTCCTGAAAATTCATCCGATAGAGTTGATCGCCCGAAAGGATCAAGACATGCTTGATGCCCGGCTGTTGAATGGCACGCAGATTCTTGCGGACCGCGTCGGCGGTGCCTTGATACCAGGTGTTGTCTTCGGCAGTCTGCTGCGCGGCAAGGATCTCGACAAAGCCGTGGTTGAAAGCATCGAACGAGTAGGTACTTCGGATATGACGGTGAAGGCTGACCGAATTAAATTGGGTCAGGACGTAGATTCGGTTCAGCCCGCTGTTAATACAGTTGGACAGCGGAATATCGATCAGACGATATTTCCCCGCGACCGGAACGGCCGGTTTCGATCGCACTTGGGTCAACGGGTAAAGCCGCGTCCCACGGCCACCCCCCAATACGAGCACAATCACGTCACTTTTCATGAAAACCTTCCTTGTCATTTTTATGAGCTTGCTTGGGAGCCTGTTTATGTCAACACCCTTAGATATATATGGTCTAGATATGAGTATAACAGATGAGGTTCCTGTCGAAAATCATCAATTTGAGGAAAATAACAAGAAACTAACAGGATGGGTCATCTTGAGAGGATTGAGCGAGAGGCGTCGTATACATGAGAGCAAAAAGGAGGTGAGTTTTTGCAAAAAGCACAAAATAGGACGTCGACATAGGCCAGGGAGTAAGGTTTTCTCCTCAACTTCTTCAATTTTCCTCTGACCGAGCCTCAAGAGACTCCCAACGAGCGTAGGTCTCGGCTAAATCCGCCTCGGCCTGGCGAAGTTGGGCCGTCTCTTCGGCAATCTGCTCGCCCGGGAGTTGATAGAAACCGGGCTGGGCCATCCGGGCATGGATCTCCTTGATAGCCGCCTCCATCTGCTCGATCTTGTCAGTCAGTGACTCCAGTTCCAGCTTCTCCTTGTAGGTAAGGCGTTTAGGACCGTCTCCCTCCGCCTTCTTTGTAGGAGTCGACTTCTTTTTGGCCGAAGGTTTGGCTGTCGGTTCCGGCTCTTTCGGCCGAGCCGCCTCACGCTGGACAAGCCAGTCGTCATACCCGCCGGCATACTCTTTCACCTGACCATCCTCCTCAAAGGCCAGCGTGCTCGTCACTACATTGTTGAGAAACGCCCGGTCGTGGCTGACCAAGAGAATCGTACCCTGATAGTTCAGCAGAAGCTCTTCGAGCAACTCAAGCGTCTCGACGTCGAGATCGTTCGTCGGTTCGTCCATTACCAGCAGATTCGACGACTTCGTGAAGAGCCGTGCCAATAGCAGCCGATTATGCTCTCCGCCCGAAAGTCGCTTGACAGGGCTTTTTGCCTGCTCAGGCGTGAAAAGGAACTCCTGCAGGTAGCCAAAAATGTGCTTCTTCACACCACCGATGATGAGTGTTTCAGCACCGGGCGAGACGTTTTCCTGGACCGTCTTTTCCGGGTCAAGCTGTTCCTGGAGCTGGTCAAAGTAGGTGATCTCAAGATTGGTCCCATGGCGGATCGTGCCGGAGAGGTTTTTCTTGTATTGCTCGTCCAATCGGTCCAGCAAAACCCGCAGCAACGTCGACTTGCCCGAGCCGTTGGGGCCAATGACCCCGATCCGGTCACCGCGCATGATCTTGGTCGAAAAATTCCGGATGATCGGCCGCTCGTCATAGGAGAAACTGACGTCACGTGCTTCGAGGACGAGCCGGCCGGACCGATCAGCATCTTGGAGCTTCATGCGAACGCGGCCTTGGACGTCGCGACGGTCAGACCGTTGCTTGCGCATCTCCATAAGTGCACGAACTCGACCTTCGTTCCGGGTACGACGGGCAAGGATTCCTTTTCGGATCCAGGCTTCCTCCTGAGCTAGCTTCTTGTCGAAGAGCTCGTTCTGCTGGGCCTCGGCCACCAGCGACGCTTCCTTTCGTTTTTCGTAGGTGGCATAGTCGCAGGCATAGCTGGTCAACTTTCCCCGGTCGAGGTCGACTATCCGCGTAGCCAGTTTCTGCAGGAGCATCCGGTCGTGCGTGACGAAGAGGACCGAGCCACGGTATCGGATCAAGAAATCTTCGAGCCAAGCGACCGACGCGATGTCGAGGTGGTTCGTCGGCTCGTCCAACAGCAGTAGGTCCGGTTCGCCGACCAGTGTACGTGCAAAGAGCGTGCGTCGCTTCATGCCGGCCGAGAGATTTTCGATCCGATTGTCCGGTTCGAGGCCCGTTTGATGGAGGATCGACTCGATCTGCCACCGCTGGCCTTTCTGACCAGTGGCCTCAAAGCCCGAGGCGACCACTTCGAAGACCGATCCGGTCAGGTCGCTTGGCACCTCTTGGGTCAGGAACGTCGTCTTGAGTCCTTGTTGACGGATAATCTGACCGTCATCGGGCTGTTCTTGTCCCTCGATCAAACGCAACAGGCTGGTCTTGCCGGTCCCGTTCCGGCCGATCAGACAGACCTTCTCCCCCGGCTCAATCCGAAAATCGACCGAATCCAACAGCACCGGCCCACGGTAGCGGAGGTCAACATGGCGAAGTTCTAATAGGGCCATTCAAAAAATAGTGTTCGGTTTTCAGTTTTCAGTGTTTGGTTTTGCAGGGGTGCTCTCGGGGGTGGCAGTGTCCGGGACCGGTTTTTCAAGTTTTTCTTTATTCTCTTGCTTCAAGACCGGCTTCATGATGATCGTTACCGGGGTGTTCAGCGGCGGGACGCGATCTTCCCAGGCTTGGAACATGAGGGCGTCGTTTTTCTGGCTGCTTTTGATAGGTAGATCAAGCATCGCCGTGGGGAAATTTGAAACACAGATGAAATCTCCCTGCTCGGCAAGGTACATTTCCTTGCCGGTTTCTTTATCTTTCCAAAAGCTACTGCCGGCGAAGACCCAGTCGTGTTCCATTGCTTTTTTGGTCTGCATGTTCTGGATCCAGTCTTGGGCCTTGGCTTTTTGAATCTTGCCGTCTTTGTCTTTCCAGACTACATCAATAGCGACAGGCGTGCCGGTGGCCGCTTGATACTCAGGCTGAAACTGAACCGGTTTTCCTTGTTCAGCCCCCACCAGTATGAGTGCCGTATGCGCGACCATGGCCAAGGTGTCAACCGCCAGAATCGATTCGTGCTCCTTGGTTCCCTTTGGACAAACTAACATCTCCAGCGGAGCATTTCGCTGGACCACGCGACCGAGCATGATGACCTGCTTGTTCTTTTTGTCGACCCAAACCGTTTTCTGCTTATTCAAAGACTCGAGGTCTTTCAGGTTGTCAACCAGCGGATCGCCCAGGGGGACTTTCGTTTCTTTGATCACTTCGATGACACCCTCTTCGGTTGGCTCAGGCTGGTCTTCGATCAGCTCGTTTTCGATCGCTTTTGCCTTTTCGATTGCCTCAGAAACGGCCGTTTCTTCGTCTTTTTTGTCATCCTCCAGGACGCTCCAGGTTTGCTTTAACTCGTCAACGGTTTTCTGCAATTCTTCTTTGCTTGAATTTTGTTTGTCCGTTTCGTTGTTTGTTGCCTCGTTCGGAGTCGCCGATTCTTCCGTAACGGTCCCTTGTTCCGAGGAGGTTTCTTTCGTTTGCGAAGTACAGCCGGAAAGCCCGACGAGCAGGATTGTTAGCATAAGGCAACCAAAAATGGTGCTGGAATTAAATTGCCTGGCCATGGAAAAACTCCTTTTGGATAAATGATGGCTTCCGACTTTTTCAATTCGAAGACGATGAACGCTTATTATAGCCCGACGAGTTGTTATGGGGAAGGATGATTTCTGTCAATTGGGGGGATTGCAAAATCGGGAAATTAGGGGTACGGTAACGGTCTCGTTGACGGCGGGATTTGGCCCGCATACAGAGTTGCAATATTGAAACGCCTAAAAATCTCTATATCCTAGGACAGATCATGTACTTCAAAGAAGGACTCACAAATAAAATTTGGCATAAATCAACCCCTAAACCGGTCCAGAAAGCGGTCGCCGCAAAGGATTCCGGCGGAGCTTTTCTTGCCTGGACTGCTTCTCTTACCCAACGTGACTTGCCTAAGGAATATACCGAAGTGCTTGCAGGCCCCGAGCCGCCACTTTTGTGGGGACTGCCTGAGGAAATATTCGACACAACGAGCATTGATCTGATTCGTAACTTGGAACGCCAGACGGTTTGCACGGGGGGTAGCTGCTGTAAAGCAAATTGTGGGCTGAAGTGGTTTAATGAAGCGGCCGCATGGCTCGACAAGCTCGAATCGAACGACTTTGGACTGGTTGAAGCGTACGAGACGCTTGCTTGGACACATGCTTTGCCCTCGCTGGCGGTCCTTTTTGCCGAGTTGATGACCGAAGAGGAAGACAGCGAATATAAGACTTTATGGTGGTCGCTTTTAGAGGCGATCGTCAAGGTTGCCAACGAGGCGGATGCTCTGGTCGGCGAAGAGTCACCATTACTCTCGATGCTCATCACGGCCGAGCTGGGTCTGACGCTGGCGTACCTCTTCCCCGAGTTGGAACCGTGTCGCGATCTGGTCAAATCGGCCCGCCGCTCGTTGAACGAAGGAATGGCCGAGCTGTTCGATGGTGAGGGACTGATCGAAGCAAAATATTTCGAGTGGATGCGGCCTCTGTTGGCATGTTGGGTCCGATGTCAGGCGGTCGGCGACGATTTGTGTGACGGAAAACTTCTCAAAAAAGATCCAGCCGGCCAGTTGGAGTGGGCAGTTCGCGAGGCGATGCGGTGGACCAGAAGCGATGGCTCGCAAGTGTTGTGCGACGCGGCAAGCGGCCGGTGGTGCAAGCCCCTGTTCGAAGCGGCCTTGGCATTTGACGAAGATGACGAGGACCAAGACATCGCGACAATGACGCTGCCGGACTGGGGAAAGAAGCCCCAAATCCAAGCACTTCGTAAATATGCCCTGGCCGACGCGGCGTCCCATTCCGAGTGGTCGCGAGCGGCCGTGCTTCGGCCCGACTGGGAGCAAGACGGACCGCGATTCTCGCTCATTTATCCTCAGGCAGACAAAAAATCAGCTTCCGAAGGTGGGTTCTTCATCGAACTGGAAAACCAAAGGCAGCTCCTCCTCTCCGGCGAGTGGCAGTATCAGCTCCGATTGGGCAACCAGACGCTCGAACCGATCGACGACTGGGAAGAGACCTGTTGGGTGATGGACGACGACATCGATTATATTGAACTCCAGCAGGA
>JASFHG010000227.1:0-6458 GCA_050123355.1 Planctomycetia bacterium | reverse complement strand
TACCGATAAAAACTTGAATGCGGTCTTTTTACGAGGTACGCTAAATTGCCAGGATATTAGCGAGGTGACCCCCACCACAGGAGTAGTAAACCGTGAGTACAACCCAAAATCCCCCTACCACCAACGAATCGATTAGCGGAGCCGATATAGTTGTCCGAAGTCTGGTCCATCATGGCGTCGACACGGTCTTTGCCTATCCGGGGGGGAGTACGATCCCGATCCACCAAGCGTTGACCCGCCACCGCGACCAGATTCGCGTGATCCTTCCGCGTCATGAGCAGGGGTGTGGGTTTGGTGCCCAAGGCTATGCCCGAACCACCGGTAAGGTGGGCGTTTGCATGGCGACCAGCGGTCCCGGTGCGACCAATCTGGTGACGACGATCGCCGATGCGAAAATGGACAGCATTCCTCTGATCGCGATCACCGGCCAGGTGGGGACCAGCGTGATCGGGTTTGACGCATTCCAAGAGACGCCGATCATCGAAGTCTGTCGAAGTGTGACGAAGCATCACTATCTGGTGACCGACGTCAACGACATCGCGCGGATTATTCGCGAGGCGTTCCACATAGCCAACACCGGGCGAAAGGGGCCCGTTTGGATTGACTTCCCCAAGGATGTCCAGATGGCCCATACCGTGCCCGACTACGACGCTCCGATGCAACTGCCGGGCTTCCACATTCCGCCCGGCCCGGATCCGGAGCAGATCGCCCATGCGGTCGCCGCGATCCGACTGGCGAAGCGGCCGGTCATTTATGCCGGTGGCGGCGTGATTGCCTCCGAAGCGCATGAAGAGTTGGCGAAGCTTGCTTATACGCTGAAGATCCCCGTCACGACGACGATGAAGGGGATCGGCAGTTTTCCGGGCGACGATCCGCTCGCACTCGACATGCTCGGTATGCATGGCAGTGTCTATGCCAACTATGCCGTGAACGAGTCCGACTTGCTGATCGCGTTGGGAGTCCGTTTCGACGATCGCGTGACCGGCCGAGTCGCCGATTTCGTCAAGCATGGCAAGATCATCCACGTCGATATCGACCCGTCGGAAATCAACAAGATCAAGGCTGCCCACATCCCGATCGTCAGCGACATCAAGAGCGCACTGGCGATGATGAACGAGCAGATCGCCGCCGACTCCGAGGCTCCCTTGCCTGAGACCGAATCGTGGATCGCACAGGTCAGTAAATGGAAGGCACAAGACCCGTTCGGCTATAACCAAGAGTCCGAGTCGATCCTTGCCCAAGAGGCGATCGACGAACTTTGGAAGTTGACCAAGGATCAAGACGCGATCATCGCGACCGGTGTCGGTCAGCACCAAATGTGGACGACCCAATTCTACAAATTCCGTCGCCCGGGCCGGTTCCTTTCGAGCTGTGGGCTGGGGACGATGGGGTTCGGCATGCCGACCGCGATGGGTGCCAAAGCGGCCAACCCGGACAAGCTCGTGGTCGACATAGACGGCGACGGCAGTATTTTGATGAACATCCAAGAGATGGGCACCTGCTACTGCGAGAAGTTGCCGATCAAGGTCCTGTTGCTCAACAACATGCACTTGGGCATGGTGGTGCAGTGGGAAGACCGCTTCAATGCCGGCAACCGTGCACACACCTACCTCGGCCCGATCGATCACCCCGAAGCGATCGGTCAAGGGGACGGTATCGGACCGGACGAGCGTTATCCCGACTTCGTCAAGATCGCCGAAGGCTTCCACTGGCGTGGTCGACGTGTCTGGCGTAAAGAAGAGCTTCGCGAAGCGCTCGTCGAGATGCTCGAATCGGAGGAGCCGTATCTGCTGGACGTCCAGGTTCCCTACCAAGAGCACGTCCTGCCCATGATCCCGCCGGGCCTGACCGTCAACGAATTGATTCGTGAATAATTTTGATCGGTGCTGCTTTTTTAGCCGCCGAGCTTGCTCGGCGATTGTGGAAGCAAAAAACGTCGCCACTAGATCAAAGCGCCGAGCAAGCTCGGCGGCTAAAAAGGTTCAGAATAAACAGTCAGCCAGAAACGTCTGCCAGCGCCCAACGGAAGCGGGTTGTTTTAACCGAGCGTAAGCTCGACCGGCTGGCGGCCCTGCCGCCCGCCCAACGGAAGCGGGTGATTCTCCTGGTGCGGTAGCACCAACCAAAAACTACCAGGTTTCGTGGTGGACGATCTCTTCCAGCTGCAGGCGTTGTTTCGGCTTGGGGGTTGGGTCGGCCGGATAGCCGAGCGGCAGGAGTTCGACAACCTGAATCTCCGGCGGAATGTTCAGAAGTTCTTTGACCTTGGCCTGATTGAACGCCCCGATCCAGCACGTGCCGAGTCCCTCCTCGACGGCCGCCAGGGTCAGGTGGTCGATTGCCGCGGCGACATCGATCGGATAGCACGCTTCGCCACACGACATGATATGCCCGTCCGTCTCGGCACAACAGGCGACCACCACCGGCGCTTCGGCGATGAACATTTGACGTCGGGCCGCCTCGGCCAACTTTTCGCGCATCTCCGGATCGCGAACGACGACGAATCGCCACTCTTGCCGATTGCTTGCCGATGGGGCCATGCGGGCCGCATCCAAGATTCGGTCCAAAATCTCGTCCGAGACTTCACGGTTTTGATAGGCACGCACGCTCTTACGGGCAAGAATTGCTTCGTAGACGTTCATGAATAATCCTCCTGTGACTTCGCGATTTGCTACTAATGTTATTGTTCCAGGTCGATAATAGTCTACTTTTCGGGACCACTTCTGTCAAAACATTCGGCAATCGAAATGGCACAATTGACGGAAGTTGGTTGCTGGTTTGGAGAAACAGAGAAATATTAGTCATATTGTAACATTTTTTCAATATTTTCACGCGTTACAGGACGAATAACCCCCCGCTCGCAGATGATTGCTCGGATCAGCTCCGCCGGGGTAACGTCGAACGCCGGATTGTAGACCTTCACCCCATCGGGAGCCGTCTGGCGGCCGAAACCGTGCGTGATTTCCGTCGGGTCGCGATTTTCGATCGGGATCCCCGAGCCGTCCGCCAGCTCCAAGTCGAACGTGCTCGAAGGGGCCGCCACGTAAAACGGGATATTGTGAGCCGCCGCCGCCAACGCCACGCTATAGGTACCGATCTTGTTGGCCGCGTCGCCGTTGGCCGCGATCCGATCGGCTCCCACGACGACCGCTTGCACTCGCCCCTCGCGCATCACCTGGGCCGCCATCGAATCGCAGATCAGCGTCACGTCGATGCCCCGTTGATGTAACTCCCACGCGGTCAGACGAGCACCCTGCAGCAGTGGCCGCGTCTCGTCGGCATAGACGTGGATCGTCTTGCCCGCCTCGACCGCCGCATAGATCACCGCCAGCGCCGTCCCATAATCGGCCGTCGCCAGCCCTCCGGCGTTGCAGTGCGTCAGGACTCCGGCCCCATCTTCGAGCAGCTCGGCCCCGTGGCGGCCCATGTCGCGGCACATCTGACGATCTTCATCGTGGATCGCCCGAGCCTCGTCGAGCAATTTTCCAGCGGTTTCCTTGACCGAAAGCGTTTGGGGCAGTGACTCGACGAGCCGTTTCATCCGGTTGATGGCCCAAAACAGGTTGACGGCCGTCGGTCGGCTGGTGGCCAGATAGTCGGCCACGTCGTGGAACCGTTGGAGGAAGGTTTCCTTGTCGGCCGCCATCGCGGTTTGCACGCCGACGCAGATCCCGTAACCGGCCGCGATCCCGATCGCCGGGGCACCGCGGACACGGAGCATCTTGATCGCTTCCCAGACGGTTTCGGCGGTCCGACATTCAATTTCGGTCAGTTCGGTGGGCAGGAGGGTTTGATCGATCATCGCCAGATGTCCGTCGATGCCACCGACCCAGTGGAGTGTGTCGATATTTTTCATGGTTTTGGTATCAAGGGTGAGTTTTTAATGGGTTTTGAGTCTATGGTTGATAAAGTCACAAGTTCTTATGTCCCAAGCCGAAATTGGGCCGCGAAGCGTGCCCTATTTCGGATCTGGCAAAACTTATTATGCCAACGTCACAGAGAAGCGATTGTAGCCGGATTATCATCCTGGATAAAGCCGGTTCGGGGGCATTTTCGGGTGCCGAATCGGGCCGATTTGGAGTCGATTTTCGGTCGAATCGGACTGCTAAACGTTTGTTCTCCTATTTCCTTTCCTGGCCGAGGTTTCCGGACAATGAACCACCCGATAGAGCTACATTCTCCTTGCGGTTTGCACTGGATTTAACGCTCATTAAAGCGTGCCGGAAAAAAGTCGGGGAAAATTTGGTTATTTGACAGAAATCAGGAGCATGGCTATTGACAGTAACCGACATATGAATAAGATGACGTAAAGATGATTTCTGCCCACGCTTGGTGGGCGATTGACGATCCAATCCCTGAAATTGGACATATTTGTGAGTGTCCGGTTGGTCTGGGGATTGGCCCCCGAATCCGTTAATTTCTTTCAACGACGGGGGAGCAACGTACCTCGCAACGTTTTTGGGTATTCCCATTTTGCAAACGTTTCCATTTACAAATTTACACATTGGATTTTCGTTTGCGGTTCGTGTTTTTTCGAGGTACTTGGTCCCGTTAATGCTGCTCGATTGACGGTCAGAGAATGAGTGTCGCAAGCCATCAGCGGAGGCTGAATGGGTAGCGAGGTAGTGAATCGCTATGATATTTATTCGACAGACCATCATAAGTACATGCCGGTGAAATTGGCATATCGCTATTCCTGTGCGAGTACAGACAAGTGGCTGTCGTTTCGATGGAGTGTTTTCTCACAAAGATATAGGTGCTTTCAATGATGAAGCGAAAAAAAGGTCGCGTCCGTAGCAAACCGGGGGGAGCCCCGACCGGGAGCCGAACCCGTTCCCGCAAGTCTCAGCAACGTGACCGAAATCGCGACCGCGACCGTGACCGTGACCGTGACAACGATGCTGACAATGGCTTGGGCGAAAATGGCGAACCGTTGCCATTGGAGCCCGGCGGCGGTGTTCTGGAACTTCACCCCAACGGATACGGGTTCCTACGCGATCCCGAGGCGAACTATGTCCGCCAGCTCTCCGATCCCTTTGTGCCGGGCAGCA
Source organism: Planctomycetia bacterium (assembly GCA_050123355.1). Classification (GTDB taxonomy): domain Bacteria; phylum Planctomycetota; class Planctomycetia; order Pirellulales; family Thermoguttaceae; genus JASFHG01. The sequence goes on along the minus strand of JASFHG010000227.1, from coordinate 1,407 downwards.
TGATCGAACGCCTCAGCTTACGCGAGGGGGTCTATATCAAGGGCCAGATCCAGCCGGGCCGAAAGAACCAAGGCCCCCGCATCCGCGAGATCGAGGATGTCGACGGCATGAAGCCCGAGGAATACTGTACGGTCAAGGAATTTGACGAGCTGACCCCGATCAACCCGGACGAATGGCTCCAGCTCGAGACCGGGCCCGTCCCGCTGACCACGCGGGTGATGGACCTGCTCACGCCGCTGGGCAAAGGCCAGCGTGCCCTGATCGTGGCTCCGCCCCGTTCCGGCAAGACGGTCCTGCTTCAGCATATTTCGCAAGCGATCGCCGAAAACCACCCCGACGTCACGCTCGTGGTGCTCTTGATCGACGAGCGGCCCGAGGAAGTGACCGACATGCGTCGTGCGGTGAACGGCGAAGTGATCGCCAGCAGCCTCGACCGCGAGATCGAAAGCCACATCCGCCTGTCCCAGTTCGTTGTCGAGCGGTGCCGCCGCCTGGCCGAGATGGGCAAGGACGTCTTCCTGCTGATGGACTCGATCACCCGTATGGCACGGGCGTTCAACAAGTGGGTCGGAAACACCGGCCGAACGATGAGCGGTGGTGTCGACGTCAAGGCACTCGATATCCCGAAAAAGCTCTTCGCGACGGCCCGATCGTTCGAAGAAGGTGGCTCGCTGACGATCGTCGCGACCGCCCTGATCGATACCGGCAGCCGGATGGACGAGCTCATCTTCCAAGAATTCAAGGGGACGGGCAACATGGAACTGGTACTCGACCGCAAGTTGGCCGACCGACGTGTCTGGCCGGCGATCGACATCAACCAGTCGGGTACCCGCCGCGAGGAGAAGCTCCTCCCGCCCGAGACGCTCCACGCGGTCACGATGCTCCGCCGGACGCTCTCGAGCATGCACCACGTCGACGCGATGGAGCAGCTCACGGCCAAATTGGCCAAATTCAACTCGAATAAGGAGTTCATCGAGTTAATAAGCGGCACCCCGGTTGCCGATTATTAAGCCTGGTTTAGCCGCCGGACATCGTCCGGCGCGTCGAAAAACCACCGGGAGGGTAAGCGAATGGCTAGCGGCCTCACTGGAAATGAGGTGCCCCGTTCCGGGGTTGAGGGTTCGAGTCCCTTGCCCTCCGCTTTTTTCCCAAAAGGGTCACGATCACACGGGTCGCGACCCTTTTTTTCTGCCTCAAAATCCTGTATCTTCGAGGAAATACATTTTTTTCCAAGCCGGTTCTCTGCGCAGCAGAGGGCCGGATTTCGTCACGCCACGCAAACTTCTGCCACTTAAAGCAAGGAGTAAGCTCCGCGACTAAAGGGTAATCGTTGATAACAACTTGGTGCGGAAGCACCATCCAAAAAAGGAGACATAAACAATGATCAATGTTGGAATCACCGGTCTT
>JASFHG010000226.1:0-6481 GCA_050123355.1 Planctomycetia bacterium | reverse complement strand
GCCGCTACCGCCGCTTGATGCAAACCCGTTTCAACCGCGAAAAATACGGCCAACGTTGGCAAGTCGAAACCGTCGTCAGCATGATCAAGCGTCGCCTCGGCTCCACCACCACCGGCCGCTCCTACCACTCCCGCCGCCGCGACCTCTTCCTCATGACCCTCACCCACAACATCATGATCCTCCGGCAAACCAACCTTTTCTACAAAGCAAAATAAGTGTAGTTTCCGGTCCTTGTGTTTTGACTTTTTACGGTACTTTGGTTTTGTCGAGCTTCTTTTTATACCTTGGATTCATTCCTGTTGCGTGGTTGATCAAAACACGATATCGCACTTTGCCTGAGACGTCCTTTTTGGCTAAGACATCTTTTTCGGTGAAGGTCGACATGAGGATTCGCTTGTCTTCGTACCTCTCGAAATCGTAAATGATGTAGATCGTGCCATCGGGAGCCTGAAACCCGTCGGGATACGAGACCTTATCCCGCCGATCCAGCATCAGGCCGCCCTCCCAGCTTTTGCCATCGTCTCGCGAAAGAAAAGCCATCAGTTGCGAGCGTCCGGTAGTTTGATCCATCGGTCCGTGTTTTACCAGCAAAAGATTGCCAGAATCGAGACGTCGGATGAAAAATCGGGCTATGGGATGGGGGATTTTGGATTTGACGGGCTCGGTCCAGGTTTTTCCCCCGTCCGTCGAGAAACTTTTACTGATCCCGTCCCTGGTTCTCAGCAGCATCCAGAGATCCTGCTTCCGCTCGATAATCATTTCTTCGTCACAATTTCTTAATTTTTCGGGAATGTTCACTTTCCCGATCAGTTCGAACGATCGGCCTTGGTTTTCGCTTTTGATGACCCGACTGCTTCCGTCGGTATACCACAGTGCCGTGGGGAAAAGCCATGTTCCGTTTTTCAAGACGGTCGGCTTGTTCATCATGACTCCGTCAAAGAGCCGGCGCGGTTTGCTCCAGGTTGGATGTGCTTCGTCGGGGTTGTCGGTCGTGATGGCCCAAACGCCCGGGTTTTTCGCATACATGACAGCTTGTGCCCAGAAGAGCCAGAGCCGTCCGTCCGGATCGAGCCAGATGCACGGATCGAACGCCCGGACCTTCTTGGGCCGCGGGTCCAAAACCAACTGAACCTTGCTCCAGGTTTTTCCATCGTCACCGCTGGTCACAAGCATGACGTAGTTTTCTTTGCACTCGCCCGTGCCACCGCTGTACCAGGTCGCCCAAAGTCGTCCACCCGGCGAACGGGCCAGCCCGGGGATCCCTTGGAACATCCGGTTTTCGTCCGCATACTTGGCACCCGGCTTGAAGTTGACTTGGATCGGCTCCAATTCAGGAGGCAGAGCCACCGCCGTCGATACCGCCGCTGTCATGATCAACAACAGAGAAAAAATCGAATTCTGTATAGGGTTCAAGATAGTTCGCATGGGATGGCTTTCCTTATTAGTCATGTAGGCCGGATCGAGATCCGGCTTTTGAGTAAAAAAGATTCCGAGAAGTCAATTTCCCCGGGCGTCCAGGACAGGTTTTCCTTCTTTCCATTTGATGGGGACAACAGATAGGTACCAGGTTTTGCCGTTGTCGTTGTTGCCTTGGTAGAAAAGATAGTCTTGGCCATCGTCATCTTGGAAGAGGTAGGGGTGGCCTGATTCGCTGGAGTTCCAACTGCCTTTGGGGCCGTTTGGAAGGAACGGCCTGTCGGAAAGACGCTTGAAATCAACACCGTTGTCGCTAACGGCCACGCCAATTTGTTGTGGGCTGTTATTGTAACCGCCGGCGTAGAACATATAGAGTCGGCCATCGTGCTTGGCCATGGCGGCGGCTTCGATGCACTTCAATTCCCAAGGAAGCTTAGGTTTCAAGATCGGGCCGTTCAAATTCAGTTGGGTCCATTTATCGCGGGCAAAATCGCTGTCGATGGGGGCGGCCGACACGCCTTGCATTTGGATCTTGTAGTCTGGCCCCCGGGTTGCCCAGTACAGCAACAAGCGTCCTTCACGCTCGATCACATCCGCATCGATGGCGCGACCGCAATTCCAATCGCCTTTCGGGCGGAAAACAGGATTAGTCGGGTTACGGGTAAAGTGTAGCCCGTCGGTCGAGTACGCATGGCAGATGGAGTCTTTCTTCGAATTTCCATAGGTCTGATAGAAAAGATGGATTTTGCCTCGCAACACGATCGCCCCGGGGGCACAGAAGCCATTACGTTCGATCTCGCCCTCGTTTTTGAGCTCGCCTTCTTTTTTCCAGTCATAAAGATTGTCGCTGGAAGCAATGCCGATATTCCACCCCTTTGTCGGCTTTCCCTTATAGGGCGGCAACGAGTAATAAAGCCAGTATTTCCCCTTGAACTTCACGACCGCCGGATCTTTCGCGAAAGGTTTTCCCGAAACGGTGTCCGCAAAAAACATTCTCGGATGCTTTTGAGAAGAGGGCCGGGCTCCCTGTTGTGCCAACGCCCAATTGGGCACTCCCATCGCTTCGCACACGACAACGAGAGTCAGACAAATCATCAGACGCAGCGTGGTTTTCATAGTTTTTTCCTCTCGTGCTTAACTTGGTTTCAAACATATATCTCTTCATCCCCATGTGCGATCTGATAACATTCGAAATTCCCCATGTCATCAAAGCAGCGAAAAATATGGCCACCACTAAAAACAAACGTCAGTGTTCCCTGTTCTTCTGCATTCACTGCCTCGACAGACCGACCAACAAGTTGCATAAGACATGATGAGGAGAGCGGAACTCGCTGCATTTCACCATCTTTTTCACCAGGCAGGCAGTGCTGAAAAGAGGAACTGACAGTCACTGAAACATCGGAAACATTATTGTCATTAACAAAACCCAAGTATATCGTGGATTCAGTAAATGACACAACTTCAAGCCTGAGCCCGATGAAAAATGAGCCATCAAAATTTTCGGGGAGTCCATACATGGTTAATCACCTTTATTCCACAAATCAAACCGGCCGGATCACGATCCGGCTTTTGGGAAACGGTCGTTTCGTCAAATTGAATTTTAATCCAAACGGATCCCCCAAACAATCCTCTTGCCCGATCGCGATCGGGCCTACTTGACTACGTCGGGTGTTGCAAAATCGCCCTCCATGTCGTAGGGAAGCTTTCGAACGATCGTGCCGGCGCGGTTGGTGAAGTAGAGGTAGGAAGCGGACTTTTCGTCCGCGTTGCCGTCGGCCCAGAGGGCGAAGAAGGAGGAGTCGGGGGTGGCGCCGAAAACCTTGCGAACATAGGCGTGGTTTCGCGGGCTGTTATTGGTGACCTGGCGGGTTTTGGTCCAGGTCTTTCCTTCGTCTCGGCTGAGCCAGATCGCGACTTCGCCGCCGGGGCCCCAGCGTTGCGGGCCGGGGTCCGTCGGGCCGATGATCCGCCACGTGCCGTCCGAGTCGACCCAGATCGGGCCGGTGTCGTAGTTGTTCGTCGAATCGGTCACTTTGTGGATGTTCCACTTGCCGTCTTTGTGGTGGAGTACTTCCCAGGTGCGCGGGTCGCCTTGTGGGCCGGGCCGGTGGTCGGAGGAAGTGACGATCAGCGCGAGCGGGTTGCCGTCGTTGTCCAACGTGATGCTGTTGAGATAGACCATCCGATTTTCCTTGGAATAGGCCTTTACGAGGGCCGGGTTGTCGATCTTCACGAGCGGCGTCTTGACGGTCACGCCGTCGACGGTCTGCCACGTCTTGCCAAGATCGCGAGTTTCGAGGTAGTAGAGATCGGTCCGCTTGTCCACGATTCCGTTCGGGTGGCGGTTGAACATCGTGATCACACGCCCGTCTTTCTCGAACGACGTTTGATATTGCCCTTCCCTTTCCATTTTGGACAGCTCGTGCGCGTCGCTGCAAGTTCCGTCCAGATCACGGAATCGCCAGTAAAGCACCCGTCGGTTGCTGTTCTTGGTGATTTTTTTATACTGGGTGAAAAACTCGAAGGTGCCCTTGCCACGGATCGGATGCGGTTGAGGGTAACACATCTCTTCTTCCGAGATCAGTTCGAACCGGTCGATGTCGTACGGCTTGACGCTTCTGTAAACGAAGCCCGGCCGCTTACGCGCTCGACCGGCGACGTAGACCCAGATGTGGCCCTGCTCGTCGATCGCCAGAGCCGAATCGTCATGGGGATCGTCGACGGTTTGTTTGTCGTGGAGGATCGTCGGGCGAGGCACGCGATCTTTTTCGTGGTCGTAATACGATACCATGTTATAAAGATGCGTCTCGCCGTTCTTCGAGCCGCCGTAGACGAAAAACGTCTTCTTCACTTCGGGTGCATAGACCGCGATCGGGACGTGTTTGACAAAACCGGTGCCAAGGCCGCCGCAATTCTTGTCGCCATATTTCCAGTAACGGGTATGGCGATATTTCTTGTTTTTGAGATCAGACGTGTATTGCCCCAGCGTATACCAGATGCCTCGGTAGCCGGCGTCTTTCGATTTGAGCGTTTGATCTTGGTCGGATGCGGTTGCCTTCGAACCGCCATCGTTCACCGTGGCATAAAGAGCAGAGTCATGTCCTGACAGGGCTGTTACAAAGAGGGCCGTTACAAAGATCGTGAGTAAGTACCATTTTTTCATAGATCACATCGCTTTCTGAAATACTCGCTGCTTGGCGGGATCGGAGAAGCGAGTTACAAAGTCACAGGTTATCAAGAAGCTTTTAGGGGAAGGCAGTCTTGCTTCGATCTTCTCGGGCCTTGGAGGGCCTGACGTCGCAAGATAACCACCATTCTAGTGCATTTCGAGGCCGAAATCAATCTTCGCGATTCCAATAGCACCGATTTTTGCCAAGCAATAGCAGATTCCCGCCATGGATTGAAAGCGATTCATGTTGCCCGATGGGGGGATTTAGCCTATGATTTGATAACCGTTTTTCCCATTACTTTGCGAGGGTTTTTGATGTGAAACGACCTGTTTTAGTATTATTGTCGGTGTTGATGCTCGGTCTCGTGGCGGGCTGCACGGAGAAAGTGACCTCGACGGTGGCGGTGAATTCGCCCGATTACTCGACCTTGCCCGAAAAGAAGCAGACGAAGTTGGGGCTGTATTTGACCGCTGCCGAGGCGTATGACAATTGGAAAGCGGATCCCGAGAACATTGTGGTCCTCGACGTGCGCACGCCCGAGGAATATATTTTCGTCGGTCATCCCGAGATGGCGTGGAATGTTCCGTTTAAGATCGCGACATGCGAAACGGTCGACGGTCAGCCAGGGTTGGTGATGAAAACGACACCCGATTTCATCGAGCGAGCCAAGAAGGTCGTCAAACCGACCGATACGATTTATGTGATATGTCGTTCGGGCGGACGAAGCGCGGCCGTCGTCAACCTGTTGGCTGAAAAAGGTTTTAAAAACGCCTACAATATCATCGACGGTTTCGAGGGAGATAAGGTAAAGGATCCCAAAAACGCGAATCATGGCAAGCGTGCCATCAACGGCTGGCGAAATGCGGGCCGACCGTGGACCTATGACTTGGTGCCGGAAAAGATGTTGCTTCCGGCCGAAATCTTGAAGCCGGAGGCCCCAAAAACAGAATAAAACCCAAACAAATCTAAAATCGATCCGCGCTGTTTCGGACATTTTTCGTTCGGGGCGGCGTTTTTTATGCGCTCTTCGCCATTTTACGAATGCCCCCATTGAAGAAATGCATGTTTCGGTTCATTATATTGAAGAGACGTCGTTTCAGCCTTTTTCACCAAAAATTTCAGGATCAAGTCAAATGGAAATTGCACCAGGAAAAACACGTATCGGATGGATCGGGACCGGAGTGATGGGGGCCAGCATGTGCGGCCACCTGATCGAGGCCGGGTTCTCAGCGACCGTTTACAATCGGACCAAGTCGAAGGCCGTCGGGCTGCTCGAACAAGGGGCCAAGTGGTCCGAGACGCCGAAAACGGTCGCCGAAGCGTCGGACGTGATCTTTACGATCGTTGGCTATCCGACCGATGTCGAGAGCGTGATCCTCGGGCCGGAAGGCGTGCTTGCCGGTTGCTCGGCGGGTAACGTGATCGTCGACATGACGACGAGCCGCCCTGCGCTGGCGATAAAGATTGCCGAAGTGGCCAGTGAAAAAGGAGTGGCATCGATCGATGCGCCTGTCTCGGGTGGCGATGTGGGCGCGAAGGAGGCTCGGCTCTCGATCATGATCGGTGGCCCACAGGAGGCGGTCGACGCACTGATGCCGTGCTGGGAAGCGATGGGCAAGACGATCGTTCGTCAAGGTGGACCTGGTGCCGGGCAGCATACCAAGATGGTCAACCAAACCTTGATCGCGACGAACATCATCGGCGTCTGCGAATCGCTCCTTTATGCCTACAAGGCCGGGCTAGATCTGACTACCGTCTTGCAGTCGGTCGCCTCGGGCGCGGCAGGCAGTTGGAGCCTGTCGAATTTGGGGCCGCGGATCATCGACAATAATTTTGATCCCGGTTTCTTCGTCGAACATTTCATCAAGGATATGGGCATCGCGTTAGAAGAGGCG
>JASFHG010000225.1:0-6483 GCA_050123355.1 Planctomycetia bacterium | reverse complement strand
CGGCAGATAGACGAAAAACGGTTGATCTTTGTGCCGTTCGATGAAACTGACGGCCCGTTTCGTATAGTCGGTCGTCAGGTTACATTGGTCCTCGCCGGTGACCTCCTCATCGACGACTTTTTCATTTTCCAGCAACCGCAGCTCGGGCCACTGCTTCCCTCGCTTGCCGCCGTAAAGGTAGGGCCACATGTCGTTGGAGTAGGGCAGGCCGTAGTATTCGTCGAACCCGTTCCGCGTCGGCAGGAACTTGGGTTGATGGCCCAAATGCCACTTCCCGAAACAGCCGGTTGCGTAACCTTTTTGCTTGAGGACTTCTGCGATCGTCGTTTCCTCGGCATTGATACCAACGGTGCTTGTAGGACGCAATGCCCCCAAAATGCCGACGCGAACGTTGTAACACCCGGTCATCAGCCCGGCTCGCGAGGCAGAGCAAACAGGCTGCGTTACGTAAAAGTCGGTAAACCGTCGCCCTTCTTTCGCCATCCGGTCGAGGTTCGGGGTGTCGATCTTGATATCGCCGTGCGTTCCGACACCGAACGGCCCGATGTCGCCGTAGCCCATGTCGTCGATGTAAATGATGACGAAGTTCGGTCGCTCAATCTTCGGTTTAGATGGTGTCTCGGCACAAAACGAAGGGGTCGCCAATGCCGACAAAATAAGGCCAAACAAGAGCAAGCCAAGGCGGTGGAGATTTTTTCTCATCATTTTTCTGGCTTTCGTAGGAGGGAGGTGGGAGGATGTTTTTTAGCCGTCGATTGACGGCTAAATTTCAATTACTTCTTCTTTGTCGTTTTTTTCTTTTCCGGCGGCGGAACGATCGGCCAATCGGAACGGGCGTCGTTCGGGCCGAGTCGGCCTGGCTCGCGGCGGCCGGGGCCGGGATATTTTTTCCGGTCCTTATCGCCCAGGTCAGCCCGCATCTTCGCGCCAAGTGCTTTCAGCTTCGCGACGATTTCCGGATGCTTGTCGGCCACGTCGGTCGTTTCGCCGATGTCGTTTTCGAGATCGAAGAGGCTCAAGCCGATCTTTCCCGAGCCGGGTTTGAACTTGCGAGTGCCGGGTATTCGCTGTCGGCCACAGGTACGCCCATAGCGGTGCGGGAAGTGGAGCTTCCACTTGCCAACCCGGACCGCTTGAAGCTGGCTGCCATGATAATAATAGTAAGCTTCCTGGGGACTCTCGGCCCCGGGAGTACCCTTGATAAGCGGCCAGATGTTCTTGCCGTCGATCTTGAGCTTCGGTAAGGGGGCGTCGGCCAGGTAGGCAAACGTCGGCAAGAGATCGATCGTCATCGCGGGTGTCGAGCAGGTCGTATCGGCGGGGATCGTGCCGGGCCACCACATGATCGTCGGTTCGCGAACTCCGCCTTCGAATGTGCCACCTTTACCGCCGCGTAGCGGTCCGGCGCTGCCACATCTGATAGGACCGTTGTCCGAGGTGAAGATCACCAACGTCTTTTTGTCGAGCTTGTATTTTCGCAATGCATCGAGGACTTGGCCGACGGACCAATCCACTTCCATGACAACGTCGCCGTAGAGGCCTTTGGCGGATTTGCCGCGAAACTTTTCGGAAACGTGATGCGGCACGTGAACCATTGCATGAGGGAGATAAAGCAAAAACGGTCGATCCTGATTGCGTTTGATGAAATCGACCGCACGTTCCGTGTATTTGGTGGTCAACTGACACTGATCCTCGGAGGTCACTTCCTCGTCGATGACCTTCTCGTTTTCGATCAACCGCAGATTGGGATACGGTCGACGGGTGTTCGGCGGCCACATATCGTTGGAATAAGGCAAACCGTAATATTCATCGAAACCATGGTGCGTCGGCAGGAACTTGGGATGGTGACCCAGGTGCCACTTCCCGATACACGCGGTGGTATAGCCTTTTTGTTTGACGACTTCGGCGATCGTGGTCTCTTCGGCGTTGATACCTTCTTCGTGAAAGGGGAACAGGACTCCCCTGATGCCGACACGCATGGGATAGCAGCCTGTCATCAAACCGGCTCGCGAGGCGGAGCAGACGGCCTGGGTGACATAGAAATCGGTAAAACGTCGGCCCTCCTTCGCCATCCGGTCGAGGTTCGGCGTGTCGATCTTGACGTCGCCATAGGTCCCAACCCCAAACGGCCCAATATCGCCGTAGCCCATGTCGTCGATGAAAATGATGACAAAATTGGGACGTTCGATCGCCGGCTTTGAGGGGGAAGAATCTGCACGAAGCGGACAAGTCAACAGAAAGAACACAACCATTACGAAGAGAGATCGCAAAAGCATGCTAAGGGGGGAGGTTTGTTTTCGCATGGCTTTCTCAGGGGTTAGGGAAGGCAACCGCGACAAATTGAGGAAGGGTAAAAGCGGTTGCCTCCCGTATTTTATACTGAACTATTCATCCCACGAGAGTATGTAAAAAGCTCGTGGGGAGTTTAAGTTGAGTAATGCTTTCAATTCGGCGACTTGATTTTGCTGCGATCGACCTTCGGCGAAAGCACTAAAAAGCGTTGGTATCGTTTCATATTTAACGACCTTCACTTCCGTTCTCTCGACTTTGGCGAGCGAAATGGCACGATCGACGGCATTTTCAAGATACCCGATTTTATCAACCAGCCCGTTTTCCAAGGCCTGCTGCGAGGAGAAAACTTGGCCTGTAGCAAGGACGTCGAGTGCTTCCGGATTTTTTTCGAATTGGGGACGGCCCGACCTGATGACTTCCTTGAAACGGTCGAAACTATGGTCAACCAGGGTTTGGAAGATGGCTTTTTCTTCCTCGGTCATCGGCTTGGCAATGCTGCCCATCGTTTTCAACTTGTGACTGGCGATCGTATCTTCTTGGATGCCCCATTCTTTAAGCAACTTGGACAAATCGTAATGCGGGATCTTCACACCGATCGAACCGGTCCAAGTGGTCGGCTCCGCAAAAATGGTATTGGGATCATCGCCAACGACCATAGAAACATAATATCCGCCACTCGCAGCGACCCCACCCATACTAACAACGACAGGGATATTTCGCTCGTTCTTCATCTTTTTTAAATCGTGAAGAATTTGGTCACTGCCGGAGACGGTTCCACCCGGTGAATTCACGCGAAGAACTACCCCGCAAACACTATCGTCATCGGTCACCTGTTTGATCTGTCTCGCAATGAAACCTTCGCCGGTCAAGATGGTACCATCCAGCGTAATAATGGCGATCTTTTTCGTTCCAAGTTCATTGTGGGAATAATATTCCTCAACGACATTGTTCGAACTGCTCTGTGCAATATGACCCATCAAGATCAAGTTGAGGAACACGGAACCAAGGAAACAAAAAATGAAACAAATCAAGAAGAAAGTCTTGACCCCAGAACCTCGATGCTGTCGCGGCATATAGTAAGGGGCTACCGTTTGGGCCATAACAGGACGGGCTTGAGGATTTGGACCGGAAGGTGACGTAGGTGGTTGATTGGACATGTTGTTCCTCTTTTTTTATTGCTTTCCAAAATTCATCAAATTTTGGTAGGGTTATGCCATGGATTGCTGATGGTCGGCATGCCGTAAAGATGACGATGCTACCGCAAACGGTGGGAGGGATTGAAAATAGTCATTTTCTTCAAAAACGATTTTTCTCTATATATCTATCTTACGTTACGCGGCCGACCGCTGCTAGGTTCCCTCTGATGGTGATCCGACCGGTTTCTAAATATTAACAGGTCACCTAACGCAAAATTGTACATTTAATACGTCTCTCGAAAACCAAAAACCACCAGAAAATCATCCTTGTGAAAAACGAGGTTGCCTTGAAAAGGGTAAAACGGGTAGACTGTGGATGGAATTGTGCACGATTTTCCGCTTACCAGGTGCATCACCCTCTTGCCACGCAAGACAAAGAGCCCAAGTTGTAAGGAGAAACCTTTCGGTTCATCCTTAACCTGAACGCATCATAAGTGGTTGTTTTGTAATGCTTTACCACACATAAACAGCATTACCTAATATGTGAAAAGGAGTTCAAACGTGTTTGTTGCTGCGACGAGCCGTTGTTTTTCAAATCTCTCACTGGACGACGCCTTTGATCGATTGGTCGACCTGGAATATACGGCGATCGAGATCATGATCCATGAAAAAGAAGGGCATTTACGGCCTTCCGAAGTCTTGGCCAACCCGACGGAGATGGCCCAAATCTGTCGAAATACCAGGCGTCTGACCGTCGCGAGCCTCAGCATTGACATAGACACCCCCTCTGAAGAGGAGTACTATGATCAATTTCAAGCATGCTGCCGGCTGGCCAAAGCGAACAAAATTGTGACTCTGAGCGTAAGAGCTTCAGAGCTTGGCACACCATTCAACGAAGAAGTGGAACGGCTTCGAAAACTGGTCCAGATTGCCTCTATGGAGGGGGTCGTCGTTGGTTTGGTTACCGAATCGGGTCGAATTACCCAAGATCCGGCCACGGTCAAGGTGCTTTGTGACAATGTGAAAGGGCTCGGCGTAACGCTCGATCCTAGCCATTTTGTCTATGGTCCCCATAAGGGAGGTTCTTACGACCAAATTTTGGAATATGTCGTACATGTTCGGCTTCGGGACACGACTTCCGAATCGCTACAGGTTCAGGTTGGTCAGGGTGAGATCGAGTATGGTCGTTTGGTCAGTCAACTGGCAAAACACAACTATAACCGTGCACTAACCGTAGACATTCTTCCCTTACCAGACGCCGACCAGGCCGCCGAGCTCCGAAAGATTCGTCTCTTGCTGGAAAGCCTTTTATAGAGGACATTTCAAAACCTGCTTTGAGACGCCCTCCGAAAGGCAAAGAAGACGAAAATATTGTCTTTTTAAAAAAGTTACTTGTAAATGGCGATTCATCTGGCATAATAAAATAGGTGGATGGAAATACAAGGCTGCTTCTCATTGTATTGTGGTCGAATAAAGGAGGTAAATCGATGTCTGTTCTTAAGGATTGCCGAGAGACGCAAATCGACCAACTTAAGCCGGGTGACCGAATCGAGGTCGAACAGGTCGTATCTGCTGCGAGGGAAAATCAAACCATCACCATGAAAGGACGCTTCATCCGCGCCGAACGAGGTGGACATGGTTTGCATTTCCACCGAGCCGCAGACGAAAAAGCGAGTAGCAATCTACTGTTGCTGGAACTTCACGACGGAGAATTTACAACCGTCTCCCTAGGTCCCAAAACGGTAGTGCGACACGCAAAGTAAAATTAGTTGAGACAGGTTAGAAAGAATTGAAAAACGAAAAGCTCCCTCAAGATCCGCAACCGAGTAAGTTATTTCAATCGCACCCACGACAATACGAATCGAATCGGTATGTCTATCCGGTTCTCAGTCGTCGCGCTCGTGGTGTTTCTATCGGGATCAATCTAAGCCTTGATTTCACCTGCAACTTCGATTGCATCTACTGTCAGGTTCCGCGAAAACAGAACCAACCGTCTGCCGACCGTGAAATTTTTCTTCCGCAGCTCGAGACCGAGTTGACTCAAACGCTGCAACTGGTCACATCGGGAAAGATTTTCGAAAGCCCGCCGTTTTCGGACATCCCACCCGAATTGCGACGCTTCAACGATATTGCACTCAGTGGCGACGGGGAGCCGACGATCTCTCCGCATTTTGTCGAAGTGCTGAAGCTCTGCGCCAATCTACTCAAGCAAAACCAACTCAACACGGACGAAGACCCTATCAAGATCGTGCTGATCACCAACTCGACGTTGCTCCATCTCGATCGGGTAAAACAAGGGCTCGAGGTGATGGACGCCAATAACGGCGAAATTTGGGCCAAGCTGGACGCCGGTACGGAGTCTTACTATCAAGCCGTCTGTCGATCGAAAGTTCCTTTTGAGCAGATACTGAAAAACCTCACCGAAACGGCCCAGAAACGCCCGATCGTCATCCAAACGCTTTTCATGCGAATTCGTGACGAGGTACCATCTGAGGAGGAAATCGAGGCCTATTGCCGTCGGCTTGCGGAAATCGTCGAAGCGGGCGGCCAAATTAAACACATTCAACTCCACACCATCGCTCGAGCTCCGACCGAAGTCTGGGCTGAGTCGCTCGAAAAAAGTAAACTCGAACAGATCGCTCAAACCGTACGAAAAAAAACCGCGATTGACATCGAAGTTTTCTAAAACGGTCTCTTAGCTCTGACTACGTAAATGCTGCCGCATCAGGTCACGACGCCTTAGCATTCCGAGTAGAATATGAGGCTCCTCCCGAGTCACTACCGGAATAGAATCGTCTTTCGTAATGCTAAACATACTAAACGCATCGGTGGCCGTATTATCCGGAAAAAGAAGCCGCGATGGCGGAACGGCAATATCGGCTGCGCGAATCAACGAGCTCACCGATGGATCGAACAGAACGTTCCCCAATTCACGGTATCGAATGATGCCGGTCAATTCGTTGGCCTGATTTACGACAGCATAGATGTTATCGTGGCTATGGTCGATAAACGTAACCACCTCTTCAAACGTAGCCGTCTGCTGTACCGCCGGCAT
>JASFHG010000224.1:0-6491 GCA_050123355.1 Planctomycetia bacterium | reverse complement strand
CGATCGCCAGGGCCACGGCCGCTTCGGCCGCCGCGAGGACGATGACGAACAGGGCCATCATGTGACCATCCAGTCCGAGCGACCAAACGCTATCGGCTCGCAGGTCGGGGCTCGCAAACGCGACGAAGTTGATGTTGGCTCCGTTAAGCACCAACTCTATTCCCATCAGGATCCCGATCGCATTTCGCTTCGTCACCATGCAGACCAGTCCGGCGACAAACAGGACCGCTCCGACACACAAATAGTGAGTCAGCCCTATCGGTTGCGTAAAAAGTTCCATGACGATTTCCTTGTATGTTTAAATTGCTTTTTTGTTCCCAAGCCGAAATTGGGACGCCAGTCCCTATTTCGGATCCGTTGGTGTTATCCCTTTCGCCACTTCGCCCGGGCGAGGAACGCGGCCCCGATCAAAACGACCAGCAGGTGGACCGAAACGATTTCGAACGCCAGCAGGTAGCCGGACATCCCCGCACGTCGTACCGGGTCAGGTTCTTCAAGCTGATCGGGACGGACACCCATCAAGCTGAGCCCGATTGGTTTGGACGTCTCTAACTCCGATGCGGCCGCCGTTTCGGGAGTTGATTCCGGACCATGCCACGCTTTCACACTGATCGCCGCTTGGAAGAGCATTACCAACAGGCAACCGGCGACAACCGTCGCGAGCACCCACTGCGACCCACGTGCGCGGAGCGTGTCGATCTTCGTCCGTGCGGTGAGCATGACGCCGAACGCGATCAACACGACCGTGCCGCCGACGTAGACCATGATCTGCATCGCGCCAACCAGATCGGCTCCGGTCGACAGGAACAGACCGGCGACCGCGGCGAGCGAGAACACAAGGTAGATTGCCATCCGCACAATATCATTCGAGACGGCCACGGCGATCGCAAACCCACCGGCCAAAAGGCCAAACAGCAGGAAGCAGCATGAATGCCAGTTAATCGGGTCCATCTTTTATCTTTCTCCTACAACTAAAAACCACCGCGGAAACAAAACATCCAAAACATGGTGCCGAGGAACATCACGGCGGCGATCGGGATACAATATTTCAAACAGGTGGTCATCACCTGGTCAATTCGCAATCGGGGCAACGTCCAGCGGAGCCACATCATGAAGAGCACGCCGACGACACCCTTGAAGATCAGGTTCGTCATGCCGATCAGACCGCCGATATAGCCGAGCAGGATATGGTTCTGGTCGGTCAGGCCTAAAATGTCCGTGATCGGGATCGGGCCGTTCCACGCACCGAGGAATAGGATCGCGCCGAGGATGCTGACCGCCAGCATGGACGAGTACTCGGCCATGAAGAAGATACTCCAACGGAACCCGGAATACTCGGTCAGGAACCCGGCGACCAGCTCGCTTTCAGCCTCGGCCAAGTCGAACGGGGCACGATTGCAGCTCGCCGTTGCACAGGTCAGGTAGACGCAGAACGTGATGAAGATCAGTGGCGGATACTTGAAGATCATCCAGTTGGTAAGCCAGCCGGCTTGCATGTCACCTATCGCTGACAGGTTCATCGTCCCGGCGACCATGACCGGAATCACGACGCACAGGCCGAGCGGGATCTCGTACGCGACGACCTGGGCTGTCTCGCGGACACCGCCGTAGAGCGACCATTTCGAGCCCGAGCAGCACCCGGCGATGATCACACCGAACACTTCCATTCCGAGGATCGCCAAAATGAAGAAGGCACCAACGTCGAGGTTCTGGGCGACCCAATCACTTTCGAACGGCAAGACGATATATGCCACCAGTGAGGCACAAAAGCTGATATACGGGGCCAGCCGGAAGAAAACCGAGTCGGCCTCACCTGGCACGAGGTCTTCTTTACAGAGCAGTTTCAGCCCATCGGCAGGCGATTGGAGCCAGCCAAAGCGGCCGCCGGTACGCGTCGGACCGAGCCGGTCTTGCAGTCGGGCCGAGACTTTTCGCTCTGCCCAAGTAAACGCGGCCGCCGCGGTCAGAACCAGCGTGAAGATCAACACGCAGTGCACCAACGCCGCGATCGTATAAGCGATCCAGCTCCACTCGGGGCTGAGGTATTCAAGTAAAAATTGTGCCATAATATGTGAAAGTTTTCAGTGTTCAGTATCGTTAGCGGCGGGGCTTGTCCCCGCGTTAACCAATGTTTTTGTCGTGTGAGGATAAATGGTGGATATTATCTGCCGCTGCTAACGGATTTAGCGATCGATTTCTCCGAGGACGATGTCCAACGAGCCGACGATGGCCGGGATGTCGGCGATCATGACGCCGCGGCAGATTGCCGGGACGACCGATAGGTTGCAGAACGAGCTGCTACGGATTCGGACCCGCCATGGGGTCTTCGTGCCGTCGCCGATGACCATGAACCCCATCTGGCCCTTGGGGGCTTCTGTTTCGAGGTATGCTTCGCCGACCGGCAGCTTCTCGACCGTTTTGATCGGTTTGCCGACGTCGCCGTCCGCGTCTTTGTATGCTTGGATCGCTTGTCGGATAATCCGAACCGATTGGACGCACTCGACCATGCGGATGAAGAACCGGTGCCAACAGTCGCCGACGACCGCGTCTTTCGGGATGCCTGGATAGTCCTCGCCGCCGCGGTACTGGCCTTCGGCATCAGGAGCCATCACGTCGAACTCGAACGGCTCGTACATTTTTGTATAAATCTTTTCGCCATCTCGCCGCAGGTCCCAATCGACCCCGCTACCGCGAAGCACCGGCCCGGTGCAACCGTAGGCGATTGCCGTTTCGGCCGACATGGTTCCAACGTTGGCGGTTCGCTTGATGAACAGACCGTTGCTGGTCAACACACCGTGCAATTCGGGCACCACGACATCGAGGAACTGGTCCATGAACGTTTCGGTTCGATCAAACCAGCCATCCGGAGCATCGAACGTCACGCCGCCCGGGACGATATAGCTGCAGGTCATCCGTGCGCCGCAGAGTTCTTCGAACAAATTAAGAATGTACTCACGCTCGCGGAACGTGTAGAGGAACGGGGTGAACGAACCGAGGTCGAGACCATAACACCCGGCGGCGACCAGGTGGCTGGCGATACGGCTCAACTCGCAGACGATCACTCGCAGGTGTCTTGCCCGCTCGGTCACGTCGAGGCCAAGCAGCTTTTCCACCGTCAGCGACCAGCCGAGGTTCATGTTCATCGGAGCGAGGTAGTCGAGCCGATCGGTGTACGGCAGCCACTGTCGGGCCGTCAGATTTTCACCTACCTTTTCCGCACACCGGTGCAGGTAGCCGATATGAGGGATGATGTCGGTGACGATCTCGCCGTCTGCCCGAAGCACCAGTCGGAGCACGCCGTGGGTGCTCGGGTGCTGGGGACCCATGTTGATCATCATCTCGTCGGTGCGGACGTCCTGCTCGGTATCCCCTTCGAAGATTCGCTCGATTTGTAGCCCGTCGATTGCCATCGTTTTTCGTGTCCTCTCTTACTGCACCTGGATGCCTTGATACTCGGTCGGGGTCACGTAATCTTTCCGCAACGGGTGGCCCTCCCAGTCCTCGGGACAGAGGATCCGTCGCATGTCGGGATGCCCTGCGAAGCGGATGCCCATCAGGTCGTAGACTTCCCGTTCATGCCAGTCGGCGGTCGGCCATAGCTCGGCGACCGAATCCAACTCGGGCAACTCCCCTTCCTTCCCGCCGATCCAACGAGGCAGCTTCACCCGGACGACAATCCGCTGCTTGCCGGGGATGCTCGAAAGATGATAGAGCACGTCGATGTGCGGTTCCCAAGTGACCTTCGCCGCCTTCTTTTCGTCCGGCTCGAAGTAGTCGACCGCCGTGACCAGGCTCAGATAGTTCATGTTCAACTGCGGATCGTCGCGGAGCGTGCGACAGACGTCCAGCAGCGACTCGGCCGTGATCTCGACCGACGGATCGATCGCTTCGAGGTCCGACGAGATGATCGCCTCGGCGTGCTTACTCTTGAGTGTGTCAACAATCTTCTTTGCGTCCATCTGTTTTATCTCTATCTTTTTTGTTACTCGCCCGCCGCACGGCTCGCTTGATAGGCCTTGACCCAATCGAGATCGCCGCGATACCAGAGGTAGATAAACCCGACCATCAGCACGGCGAAAAAGATCCCGATATCGACCATCGCCGTGATAGCCAACTTCCGCATCGAGGCCTCGATCTGCTCGTTGTTGGCCTCCTTGCTTTCACCCATCGCAGGCAACGTCGGCTCGGAGACACCGAGCTGTTTGAATTTTGCTTCGGCTGTTTCTTTAAGGGATACGGCACCCTCTTCTTCCACGCTTCGCAATCCACCGAGATCCTCGGCCATCGCCTGACATACCGCCTTTGGTGTTTTGGGGTCCATCAGTTCCGTCGTTGTTCCGAACACGGCTGCCCACGGGAAGAAGAACGCGATTTCGACGTCGAACACGACAAAGAGCAGTGCGACGACGTAAAACCGCAGGTCGAACCGGACCCGCGAGGTACCGACCGCCGGCTCGCCACACTCATAGGTCGCCAGCTTTTCCCGCGTCGGCATTTTCGGTCGAAGAAACCGACCCAGCAGCAACGCGGCGAAAAGGAATACAGCGCCAACGGCAACAAACAGCACGATATAGGCGACAATCGATGTGGATAGCATGAAAGTATTCGGTGTTTAGTGTTCAGTTTTCAGTTATTGGCTTCCGGCATGGAGACCGTTTTAAGTTAGGTTATCGCCGGGCTGGGTGGTGACCGTTTTCGTCTTGGCGACCAGGGCGGGATTTAGCGTGGTCTCACCCCAGGCGATATCCTCGGGCAGCTTGCAGAAATCGACGGCGCAACCGTCGCGGGTGTAACAGCTCAAGTCATGGCTTTGGCCCATCTCGAGGCAACTTGCCGCACAGCCTCCGACACAAAGGCCGCAGAACATGCACTTCGAGTAGTCGATGACCATCTCGGTCACGAAGAACCCTTTTCGGCCTTCTTGTTTTTCCTTGACCATGTAGATGCAGTTGACCGGGCAGTCGCGGACGCATATCCCGCAACCGAAACAGCCCTGCTGCTTATAGCGGTGGAACCCGCGGAATCGAGGTGCTACCGGGACCGGAAGCTCGGGATATTCATACTGTTCGGTAAAGGTTTTGCGTTGCTGGTCGTACGTTCGTGCCCCGATGACCAGTGTCACCCAGAGCGACTTGATCACGGTCGCGGCGACCATGTAGACGTTGTAAAACCACTTAATCACGATGTATTCCTTCTGTCCTCAATTCGCGAGAAATAGAATCACCCATTATCGAGAAAGCGGAACTGGGCAGCAAGGACCTCTTGGCGAAGAAAACAGGAATATACCCCTATAGTGGCATCGGAGCAGTGCAAAATAACGAACTTTTTAGAGTAACAGACGTATATAATGGTAGGAGAACAACTGCGTAAGTGGTTTCCAAAAGTGTCGTGCAGAAGAATGGATCCCGATTACACTGCCCTGGTGGGGGGTGTCGAGCTGTAAGATTCGATGACTTTGCGGCTTATAACGATTGAAAAGCCGCCATCCTGCCAGAAGTGTTGAATTTATGCACCAATAACTTGACCCCTATTCAAACGGGGGAGTATATTGGATAGTGGGTTGGTTTTAGTCACCACCGACTGAGCCCACCGTGTATTTCCACACTGACCTTCCCTTTTGTAAGGAAGCCATTTTTTAACGCGGTGCATTGCAACGCCTTGCATCCGCAACGAAGGACCGGAATCATGTTGGTTTTATCGAGAAAGAAAAACGAAAGTATCGTGATCAACGACAACATCACGATTGTTGTTGTTGAGATCCGCGGAGACAAGGTTCGACTGGGGGTCGAAGCCCCCAAGGAAGTACCTGTCCACCGACGCGAAGTGTTTGACGCCATCCAACGAGGCGAAACGGCTCATAAAGACGAGTCGCCCTCTGCGTCTGAAGAGTAAATCGTCGCGCACGGATAGCCACGTCTGCACCCACCCTTCCCCCCTTTTCTTGCGACTTACTAGAGTCACACCTGGGGAGCCAACCGCAGATTCCGTGGATTTTTGCTTTTATATCGTTTTGTTTCGTGTGCAAGTGCGCATATTCACGGTCATGAGGTGGTACTGCCCCCCCAATAGATAACAGGACTGAATGGCCACAAAGGATTGCCATTAACCATTTGTATTCAGGTTTAATATTTTGTGTTAGCGTCAGCGCCCAACGGAAGCGGTTTTTGTTCTGGTGCGGCAGCACCTACCAAAAAAACGCTTTTTTGGAGACTTTTTCCTAAGGCATTCTTGACGGGAACCCGAAACGGGTGGTATAAAAGTCGTTTCCCATTTTACGGGGACCACCCAGCTCCCTTGCGCTGGCCCGTCTCCGGAAAGCGGAAACACCTATAAAACAAGCAAATCACGGCCCCATCGTCTAGCGGTCTAGGACTCCGGCCTTTCACGCCGGCAACACGGGTTCGAGTCCCGTTGGGGTCATTTGAAAATCGCTTTCTTCCAACGTATAGGGCTTCTTCGATTCTTCTCTTAGCCCATACGGCCTCTTACGA
>JASFHG010000223.1:0-6509 GCA_050123355.1 Planctomycetia bacterium | reverse complement strand
CGCATCGAATACAGCTAAATCGCGGTAGATAGTACGTGTGCTTACCTCCCAATGTTTAGCAAATGATGGCACATGTAGGCCGTCAAAGCTACCCAGTGCGTGGTCTATTGCCACCCATCGCTTCAAAATATCTTGTGCTGAGTTCATACATAATAAAATAATCATAGTGACATTGTATGTCAATACGACATTCAATGTCATTTAGTTACCTTTCTGTTATTATTGAGGTGTATCAAATATTCCGCATCACCTACTTCGATCGCGTACATTCCCTATGTTCCTTGGAGAAATTATATCATGAGCAATAACAGACCAAATTGGAAAGAAGCTTTGAGCAAAGAGACAATAATACGAGAGCTTGAGTTAATGGCAATCCCAGTGGATTTTGACCAGCTTTGTAAGAATGGTATCTTAAAGCGAGTTGGAAAAAAACGGTTTAAGATCCTTGATCTACGACGACTCCCAAAGTACGTTAGAACACGGATCAACATAATAGATTCGGATGGCATCGTTGAGTTTGAAGACACAGTCGAATGGGCAAAAAATCGACTCAGCAAACTTGAAGTGGATTGACAAATCGTGAGTGCTAACTGACAGACATCGTTCACAAAAGGAAAAACATAATGACTGACACAATTCGTGAAGAAGGCTTCTTAGTCAGCTCCGAAAGTAATTTATCAAGAGTCGAGTTTTACACATCAAAGGAAGAGGCAGAAGCGGCAGCTAAAGACATGCTCCCAACCGCTTCCCCTGTAATGGATGGTTTTCCGATTTTCATTATCCCCGTAACACGATTCACCACGGAGGAAATCGAAAGATATCGCGGGCGATGCTAGAAATAAAATCACCGCAAGAAAATTAGGTGTACCCTCAACGCCCGTCCAGGGTTAACGAAACTATTCCCGGGCCTTTTGGTGAGGAATGGATGACAAGTTTGGCTATAGCGTATCAGCTGCTTCTCGGAGCAGGGCGGGGAGATCGTCGAGGGTGTGGAGTGCGTCGATTACGTTGGGGCTGGCGAAGAGGCGGACGCGTTTGACGTAGTCGTCGAATTGGTCGCGGGCTAAGGTGCGGACGACGGGGGAGACCTCGTCGAATGGGCGGTAGAAGCCTTGCTTGCCGTAGAAAACTTCGACGTCGAACTCGACCTCGCGCTCGACCGGCGGGGCGTCGAGCAGGACCTCGTGGGGGCCGATCTGGTGGCCGGTCCGGCTGGAGGCCAACTCGGCGAAACGTTTTGCGCACTCGACCAACCACGGATAGGGTTGGCCGGCAAGGCGACGGTACAACTCGGGCTGCTCGGGGTAATTGTACTGGGCCAGTCGCTTGTAGAGCTGACGTCGGGCGCCGAAAAGGCTTTCGAGCAATCGAGCCGCCTCGGAATTCTGCTGCCGGGCGAGTTTCTGCAACTGTTCGACGAAGGGGCCTTCGGTCAACGTGAAGAGCTGCGATAGGTCGAGCGACTCGTGGAGCAGGTAGAATGCCCGTTGGAGCATCGCGGTCGCCGAACGGACGCCATGATGCCAGTAGACCTCGCTGAACATGACATAGCGGGCAAAGACCATCATCTCGGCCGCCGTCTTTCCTTTGTCGGAGATCGCCAGCGACGTGCCTGCCTCGTTCATGCAAAGCGAGCCGATCAACCGGTGCTGATCGAAGTTGCGGCCGTAGGGGACGCCTGCGTGGAGGCTGTCGCGGTAGAGGTAGTCCATCTTGTCGATGTCGACCGGCCCGGAAAGCATGCTGTATAAAACGCGAGACGCGGGGCTCTCGTCCATGTTGTCCCGCTTGCACGAACCGCTCAACAGCTTCGTCACCTCTTCCGGCTCGACTCCCCAGTCCTCACGCAGACACGCGGCCAACTCGCTTTCCAAAAGGAACCGTGACGCGAAATCCTCGTGGCTCGGGACGTCCGAAAGGTGGATGTCTTCGATCGGGTGGCAAAACGGCCAGTGGCCCAGGTCGTGGAGCAGTGCGGTAAGGATGAACCGTTCGGCGGCCGATGTATCGATCACTTGCGTAAAACGCTCGTCGTGTGCCAAGCGTTTCAAGAAGAGGAGCGCGAGCCGAAACACGCCGAGCGAGTGCTCGAACCGGGTATGCAGGGCCGCCGGATAAACGAGCGAGACAAGGCCGAGCTGGCTGATCTTCGCGAGCCGTCGGAACTCGGGCGTGTCGATGATCCGCCGTACCCGAGCCGTGATCGGGATATCGATCTCGGTCGGGATCCGGATCACTCCCCGTCGCGAGTCGAGCGATGCCACTTCGGCGATATTTAGAATTTCGTGCATAATGGAAATGGATGGTTGTATTTGGAATTGGGGATCCGGAATAGGGACTGGCGTCCCAATTCCGGCTTGGGGATGATTGTTCTATTTACATGACTCTTGGTATTTAACGGGATTCTGAAGAAATTAGCCCATCTTGTCAACCAACGTTCCGGCTGTTAAGGTGGGGGGCATGGAACTTACTGCAAAATTTGCCGCCGCGGTGGAAATGGCCGGGCAACTTCACGCACAACAGCGGCGACGGCTCTGGCAGGTACCCTATGTCGGCCACCTCCTCCGAGTGGCAGGCATCGTCGCCGAATGGGCCGAGGACGAAGAAACGGTCATCGCCGCCGTGCTCCACGACGCGATCGAAGATCAGGGCGGGCCTGCCGCACGAGAGCAAATCCGCAAGGCCTTTGGCGAGCGGGTCGCCACGATCGTCGACGAGTGCAGCGATACGGATCAAAAGCCGAAACCACCTTGGCGCGAGAGGAAAGAGGCCTATCTGGCCCATCTGAAAAACGCCCTGCCCGAAACCCACCTGATCGCCGCAGCGGACAAGCTGGACAATATTCGCTCATTGATCACCGGCTATATCGAATATGGCGAGTCGCTCTGGGACCATTTTCACGGCGGCCGCGACAATACACTCTGGTTCTACCGCGAAGTGGTTACGATTCTCGAGGAAGTAATGCCCGGCCCTCTGGTCCGCGAATTGACCAGGGAACTCCGCCAATTCCAAAAAATATCGCAGCAATAGTTATATTTTTTCTCTCCTTCCTACCCCCACCCCCTCTTCTTCGCGAAAAATTATGGCTCATTCTTGATTTTGTCGGGGGATTTAACCACGAAATAAGAGCAATAACGTTGTTTTGCAATCCCAAAACCAATATACTTATACTTCTCACTGCTCAAAATCTCATTTTTATTTTTTGTATTTTTGTTTTTATAAGTCTAATCGGTGCACTGTGTGTCTATGTGTAAAACAACGTGAAAGGAGAAAAGTATGAAAGTAAGAACTAAAAACTTCAACTTGAAAATAGTTCACTTTGTCATGATCGCTTGTTTATCAATCGTGGTAATCTTACTTGTGGGCGAGTCGGTTTATGCTTTGGAGTGGACAACCGAATCGGTGCGTAGCGCACCTAGTGTAGGAGAGTTTTCTCCAACATCGATTGCGGTGAACTCGTCAAGCATGCCCAGCATTGCCTATTACAACGGAAATTATCAGACCCTAGAGTATGCCCATTATGATGGTAGCGATTGGACAATACAAACGGTCGACACCACGGGAGGTACTTTTTGCTCGCTGGCATTGGATGACAATGGTTATCCGCATATCAGCTATAGCGGCTATTCAGGAGGCTCTTACTATTACTTAAAATACGCTCACTACAATGGCTCCTCGTGGTCCGTCCAAACGATAGATACCGGAAAAAATACCGGTCGTTACAGTTCGATCGCAATCGACAGCCTAGGCCATCCTCATATCAGCTATTTCGACGGATGGAATCAAGACTTGAAATATGCTTATCATAACGGTTCGTCCTGGTCAGTGGCCGCCGTGGATGGAGCTTCGGAAAACGTAGGTACTTGCACTTCGATCACGGTGGACGATTCAAATCACCCACACATTGGCTACGCCCAACTCGCCTCGAGCGGCGGCAATTTGAAATACGCAACCAACGATGGCAGTTCTTGGAGCACGGCAGTGGTAAACTACTCTACCTACGTGTCAAACAACTCCTCGATCGCCTTGGATGCCAATGGTAATCCGTGCATTGCTTTTGGTGATGTCTCAGGCAGTTCCAAGCTAAAGTACGCCTCTAACAACGGAAGTTCCTGGATAGTGGAAACCGTCGATTCAGCCGCCTATGGAGGCTGTTCTCTTCTCTTCGACGATATGGGAACGCCCCATATAAGTTACCGAGACTACACAAATGAATTGGCGTATGCGACCTATGATGGATCGGCTTGGTCTCTGGAAACCGTCAGCAGCGGCAATGTAGTTTCGCCAACCTCACTTGCTCTGAGCGAGGACGGAATGTTGCATGTCGCTTATTATGACAGCACCACTTTGAAACACGCTTCGGCCGAGACGCAAACGGTTCCTGAACCATCGACTTTGGTTCTAACCATCGTCGGGGTTTTGTTCCTAGGTGTCCTGAAGTGGCGGAACCGAAAACGTTAAACCGTAGCAACCATATTGGTTTATCGGTTAAACGATACAAATAGCCAATCAACGCAAACCATTCGCAAAACAAGAAAGCCCCCCAAAGGCATGGGGGGCTTGTCTTTTAATGGAAGCATTCTTATACTTAAGTGTTTGGCAACTACCAATGGAGCAATCCTATTGCCAACTCGGAAAATATCCTACCGGACAAAGTCCCACCTGTATTTACCTCCCATACCCTCCCGTTTTTTAGGTTCTTTCGATGAAGGTTACTTTAACCGTCACGGATGGTCGTGCGACCAAGGAATCGGTCCCGCTTGAGTTGCCCGCCAGTATCGGTCGCAGCCGCGCTGCCGATCTGCCGATCGCCCATCCACTCGTCAGCCGCGCCCACTGCCGGATTGAGGAGAAGGACGGTCTGGCGATCCTCCACGACGAGGGTTCGCTGAACGGGACTTATATCGGCCGTAACCGAGTGGCCACCGCTCCGCTGCTTCCGGAGTCGATTTTTTCGGTCGGCCCCCTTTCTTTCCGAATCGACTATGAATATACCGGCCCGACCGACTCGCTCCCCGAAACGGTCCTGGCCGAGCGGCAGATCGAAGACAATCTGAACGACACCCGCCTCGGTCCAGGCGAGTTCTCCTGCTCCGGATTCTTCCGACACGCCTAGAAAAGTAGTCAAGGCAAGCCCTGACCTACAAATCTTGAAGAATCACTCTATTAAAACGTTGCCCGGGGGTTGCTCTGCCCAAGATCAAGTGGCAAAATTTATGGTTTGGCGATCACTTTCACACGGGCAGGTAGAAAGTTTCAACGCGACCAGAACAATTTCAACCCGAAACAAGCAAGACACTTTTATAGGTGGAGAAGGAAAAATGGGAAAGCAAGCGATGAAGGTTTTAATCGCAGATAAGCTATCGGAAAAGGCCGTTCAAGCACTCCAAGCACTGGGACTCGACGTGACGATGAACCCGGACCTTTCGGCCGATGATCTGCCCGGGGCAATTAACGATACGAGTATCCTGGTGGTCCGATCCACTAAAGTTACGGCCGATACCCTGAAAAACGGCAAGCAGCTTTCACTGGTCATCCGCGCCGGTGCGGGCGTCAATACGATCGATCTGGCCACGGCCAGTGCCTTGGGAGTTTATGTCGCTAACTGCCCCGGTAAGAATACGGCCGCGGTGGCCGAACTGGCGATCGGGCATCTCATCGCCGCCGACCGTCGTCTCTGTGAAGCAACCGTCGCCTTGCGAAATGGTCAGTGGAAGAAAAAAGAATTCGGTAAAGCGGCCGGACTCAAAGGACGAACGCTCGGTGTTCTCGGTCTCGGAAACATCGGTCTCGCAACGGCCGAACGTGCCAAGGGCCTCGGGATGCGAGTGATTGCCTGGTCACGCAGCCTGACCCCGCTCAAAGCGGAAACCTTGGGCATCGAATATTGCGAGTCGCCCGAGGAACTGGCCAAACAGGCGGACGCCATCAGTGTCCACATGGCCATGACCCCCGACACGAAACACTTTGTCAATAAATCGTTCCTGAGCCTCCTCAAGCCGGGCACGATCCTGATCAATACGTCACGCGGCGAGCTGGTCGATAGCGCAGCCCTCCAAGAAGCGATCGCCGAAAAGGGCCTCCGCGTCGGACTCGATGTCTTCGAGAGCGAACCGACCGCCGGCGACGCCCCCTTCGATCAAACCGAATTGGCATCGATCGTGACTGCCACGCCACATATCGGTGCCTCGACCAATCAGGCTGCCGAAGCGATCGCCGATCAAACGGTGAAGATCGTCGAGTCGTTCATCACCACCGGCAAACCGCTCGGCACGGTCAATCTTTGCAGCAAGTCGCCCGCCACCAGTAGCCTGGTCGTCCGCCACCTCAACAAGGTCGGTGTGCTGGCCGGCGTCTTGACCGGTCTGCGAGAAGAAGGGATCAACGTCGAAGAGGTCGAAAACACGATCTTCGAAGGGGCCAAGGCCGCTTGCTGCTCGATCCTTCTCGACCAGCCGCCGTCGGACCAATTTCTCACCGAGATCCGTTCCGATCCGAATATCATCGAT
>JASFHG010000222.1:0-6520 GCA_050123355.1 Planctomycetia bacterium | reverse complement strand
AACCGCAAAAAACATTTTGGTGCGGACGCACCATCCAAAACACGTCGAATTCCATTCGACCGCTAAACATGGATAAAAATGGCGTATTATCGTCGGCCACTACACCCCGACCGCGACCTTCTCGCCGTGGTTGTTGTTGTTTTCGGCACGTGAGGTGTCGACCCCGAGGCGGAGCGTGACACTCCAGCGGCCTTCGGCGTCGGGGGTGACATGCCAGTGGGGGAGGACGACAACCGACTGGTGGACCAGCTCGAAACCGCCTTCCGATTGGCTGACCGTCTCGATCGGGAACGTCCAGAAGTTGGTCTCGCGCGAGGCACCCAGTTCAACACCCAGCCCGAGCCACTCGTCGACCAGGCCGAGACCATTGACCGAATTCAGGTCGAGCTTCGTGCCGAGTTGGCCGAGTTGATTGCCG
Organism: Planctomycetia bacterium; assembly: GCA_050123355.1. Taxonomy (GTDB): domain Bacteria; phylum Planctomycetota; class Planctomycetia; order Pirellulales; family Thermoguttaceae; genus JASFHG01. The sequence continues at coordinate 6,102 of JASFHG010000222.1, read as the reverse complement.
TCGAGGTCGTGGAAGTAGCGGTCGTCCGCTCCGGCCGGCATGCCGGCAAAGTTGAACTCCGAGGCGAAGTGGAACGAACTTCCTTGCGGCAGATCTTCCAGCAGGTAGGCAATCTCCAGCGTCGAGCTGCCCTCGGCCAGTGAGATCCCCTTCGTGATGCGGATCGGCGTATTGTCGTAGACGACGCCTTGCCGTGTGAGTTGGACCTGGATACGGTCGGGGTTGCGGCGGATGCGTGCCTCGTAGGCACCATCTCGGAAATCACCACGATTTTCTGCAGTGCCGGCAACCACCGACTCGAGCGAGACGTCCGCGTCGTAGAACAGGTCGATCATGCTCTTGCGACGATAGTCATCATACTGCACCCGCTTATCCAGGTCCTTTTGTTTGAAGACGACCAGGTCGTGAATACTGGTACACTCCCCGTTGGGCGGGGTTTCGCCGGCGAGTACCTTTTCGTGATAGGCCTCGTACCGCCGGGCGAGCGTGGCCAGCAGGTTGTGTCGAATCGAACGCACGTCCAGTTCGTAAAGCCGTCCGCCTGCCATCGGTTCGATCAGCGCGAAGAGCCGATCGCCGGCCAAGCGGATTTCCTGGTGACCATCAAAGTTGTAATCTTCGGCCGATGCCTCAACCCATGGATCGCCCAGGCCCTTTGCACGATCCAGCAGGTTGTCGGCCGAAATAAGCTTCTCGTAAACGGCATTTCGAAGGTGCGGAAGATAGATCCCGCCGAACGCGCCGTGCCAATAACTACAGTTGCATTGCCCGCGGTAGAGCTCCGTACGGGCTTCGTTCAGTAAATTCGTATCCATCGGCTCGCCACGCTGGGCTGCCTCGGTCGCCTCGTCGATCCGGCGACTGACGTACATCATCCGCGAGTACATCTCGTCCGACTCAGGGTACTTCACCTTGAAGTTCCGCCAGTAGCCGCCGCGGATGTACTGGCTCATCTGCTCCCAGTGAGGATGACTTTCCATCTCGTGGACGAGCTTCTCGTACTCGACGAGCCGCTCGGCCGGCAACGCCCACTCGGTCATCTCGCGATAGCTGCAGTCGGGCAGGTAGACCTTCCCCTTCGGCTCCAGCGAGTCCATCACGCCCGAGAGGGTCAACGTCTGGATCCAATCTTGGTTGTCCGAAAGCATCCGGAAGAATCGGTCGAGCCAGCCGTCGGTGTAGACATGTTTATGCGTGCCGGGCCACGTGCCGAACTTCTCGCCATCGTCGCCAAAGACCAAAAGCAAATTGGGGGCCGTCTCGGCCATCTCGCGGAAGTAGTCCAGCGTGTGTTCGATCGTGCCGAACGGGATCAAGTAGCGAAGCCGCTCGCTGCCCGGGAAGACCGACATCACATGGCCGTCGTCCTCGGTCGTGTAATAACCGGCAAGCTCCGACTCACGCAGTCCGGCCTTCTTGAAGTGGTAGTCGTCGACGATCGTATATTCCATCCCGGCCGTGGCCAGATCGCGGACATACGACTGCTCCCAGATCCGCTCGGGCATCCACATGCCCCGGACCGTCGCGCCGAGCCGCCGCTGGAGCCACTCGGTGTAGGCACGGATTTGGCCCACCCGGTCGCGTGAGGGAAGCATGGCGAGGATCGGCTCGAAAAACGGACCGCCGATCACCTCGATCCGGCCCTGGTTGACCAACTCGGCCAGCCGATCCAGATACTCGGGGTGATGCTCGGCCAGCCACTCGATCAGCGAGCCGCTCGTGTGCAGAGAGAGACGAATATCATCGTAACGACTGAAAACGTCGAGGAAAGGCAGATAACTTTCTTGATAGGCTTGTTCAAAAACGTGGTCAAAATTGCCGACAGGCTGGTGATTGTGAAGGGCCAGGGCGAATCGAATTTGGTTCGTCATGTTGCTCTTTTGGTTATATATAGTGGACTCTTGGATAGGGGCTCCCGGTTGCGTGGAGCCGCCGCAGAAAAACGTGGTACGTAGTTAATCGGCAAACCCTACCTAAATTATCCAGCTTACGCGGTCTATTTTTTCGTAAAATTTTATTGCGGTGCCAATATGCGCCACATTCACCTGTTAGCGGCGGGGCTTGTCCCCGCGCTGAAAACTAACCTGAAAGTAAAAGCTTTCTAGCAAAAGAAACTCAAAAACGCGGGGGCAAGCCCCGCCGCTAACAAAACTTCACTATTCCACCGCGCGCAAGCGTTGCGCAGCCAACTCCGGCGGGATCGGGTTGATGTAATAACCGGTACCCCACTCAAAACCGGCAACACTAGTCGTGCGCGGCATAACCTCTATATGCCAATGATACTGCCTAGCTTCCAAAGAATCAAAGGGGGCGTTGTGAATCAGATAATTATAGGCGCGAAGATCGAGGGTCGTTTCGATTTTTCGGATTAGGTAAACCATCACCTCGGAAAGTTCCGGCAGGAGATCTTCCGCCGTCTCTTCAAATTGCCTGACGTGAAAAGTCGGGAGCACGTGCGTCTCCAACGGGAAGCGCGGCGCGTAAGGACAGAACGCGATGAAGTGGTCGGTCTCGATCACCACCCTCCCATCGTCGCGCGCACGATCGATCAAGTCGCACCAGATGCAGCAGCCGGTTCGGACCTGATACTTCGCGGCCCCTTCGATCTCTTCGGCCACGGTCATCGGGATTTCGGGCATCGCGAACAGTTGAGAATGGGTATGGACCATCGACGCCCCTGCCCCCGGGCCGACATTTTTGAAAATCAAGCCGTAGGCGAGCCGTTCGTCCCGGGCCGCCACGAGCAGACGCCGCCGATACATCCGCAGCACGTCGGTGTACTGCTCGATCGAAAACTCCGAGATGCTCGCCAAATGGTCGGCCACGTCGACGATCACCTCGTGGGAGCCGAACGCCCCGATCGACGACAGCAGCCGGTCGCCGCCCGTCGCGGGCGGGAGATCCGGCGTCACGGCCGGATACATATTCGAGAACACCCGCACGCTCCAGCCCGGCTGATTGGGCGAAGTCCCTTCCTCGCGAAACGCTTCGAGTTCGTACGGCGTCTTATCTTCGTTGCCCACACAAAACGGGCAACCGTCCTTCGAGAAATCTTCGGTCGGTGTCGGCATCACAAAATCGTTCGGTCGCTCGGCGCGTCCCTCGGCAATAATCACCGCCCGTTTCGTAATCGGATCGTGTCGTATTTCCATAAACCTTCGATTTGGTGTTCAGTTTTCAGTGGGGCGAATCTCGATTCGCCACGGTGTTCGGTAAATGACCGGATAGCGTATCAAAACTCGGTTTTCAGCACGAGAGGAGTTTTTCGATCCGCACAAACGATTTTATACCGTCCGCCCCCCGCTGGACACCATTCTTTTCTTGATTTTCGCCATAAAAATACCTATAATGGGCCCCGGAACATTCTTTTCACACAGCTCAAGGAAACGGAATCATGGCAACGGCGGCGAAAAAGAAAAAATGGTCGTTCACTCTCATAAAGTCACTGGTCATAATCATCATCGTGGGACTTCCTCTGTATTTTGGGGTTGAATTCGTTCGACATGTACGCGAAACGGTCCGCCGAGAACAATGCTGCAATCACCAGAAGCAAATCGTCCTGGCCATGCAAAATTATGTGAATGCCCGCAGTTGCTTTCCACCTATCTGCGTAAAAAATAAAGAGGGGAAACCGCTTTATAGTTGGCGGTTGATGATTTCGCCGTATTTCTGCGAAAGCAGGTTTTTCAAAGCGTTCCACCTTGACGAACCGTGGGACAGCCCACACAACAAAAGGCTCGCCGAAAAAAATCTCGAGTATTACTTTCATTGTCCCTCTTGCAACGACCAAAGACCGGGGACTACCAATTATGTCTTGGTCACTGGCCCCGGCACGATTTGGGATAGCGACGAACCGCGATCCTTCAAAGATATCCCCTACCCTGAGCAAACACTCATCCTGATCGAAGTGGCTGACTCCAGCATCCACTGGACCGAGCCAAAAGATCTCGAAATCGATGCGATCGACCCGAGCTTTTTGGATGAGAAAGGAAATTTTAAAACCAACCACGGCGGTTTTGTCCTCGGTGCGTTCGCCGACGGGCACGTCGAAGCAATCCCGCAAGAGAAAGTGATGGAGGCCCTGCAAGAATGGTCGCAGGTTGAGCAGGAGAAGCGGAAAACGGAAGATTAAACATTTTTTTAACAGGGAGGACACGGAGAGCACGGAGGAACGAAAAACATTACTCCGTGGCCTCTGTGCTCTCCCTGTAGAATCTTTTTATCAAAAGGAGTTCTTTTCATGAAAACCGAAAACGAAGGCGGGGGTTCAAACTGCTTGGGGGTGGTGGTCTTCTGCGTCATACTGGTGGGACTCTTTTTGTTGTTCTGGCCTGGACATGGTAGAGATGGAGGCGAATCGGCCCGCCGAATGCAGTGTCGCAATCATCAAATGCAAATCGCATTGGCCTTGCTGAACTATGAAAAAGCTTTTGGTCGCTTTCCGCCTGCTTGCGTGAAGGACGAAGAGGGGCGGCCGCTTTATAGTTGGCGGGTTTCGATCTTGCCGTTTCTCGAATACCAAGCACTCTACGATCAATTCCACCTCGACGAGCCGTGGGACAGCCCGCATAACAAAAAAATTGCCGAACAGGCCCCGCCTGTCTTTCAGTGCCCGTCCTGTAAGAATAGAATGCCGGGCACCACGAACTACGTCCTCGTCACCGGCCCGGGCACGGCCTGGGATGGCCAAAAGTCTCCTGCATTAAAAGATTTCATAAGTGGCACCAATCGAACCATTATTCTTACCGAAGTCGCCGACCCGAACCTCCACTGGGCCGAGCCGAAGGATTTGAAAATCGACGCCATCGATCCGAGCTTTCTCGACGAAGAGGGTAATTTCAAGTGCAATCATCGCATTGGCATCAACATCGCGTTCGCCGATGGGCATGTCACTTTTATCGCCGAAGAGGCGGATCTTCTAAAAATCCTCAAAAAGCATTCCCAAACTTATCAACCAGAACCGTCAAACGAATACAAATAAGACAATCCCTCTTTCTCCAATAAGGAACCAAATCATGGCTAACGGACAAAAAAACCCTCTCGTGATCGGATGTTTGATCGCTGCGGCGGTCGGATTCGTCGTTTTTATCGTTTTCATCATTCTTGCCTTCGTGCTTGGATCGACTTTCGTGTCTCGCACCCATAGCCAGGCCCAACTTGCAATGTGCCGTAACCAACAACGAAATTTGGCCCTTTCTTTACACAATTATGAAAGTGCTCACGGACGGTTTCCGCCTGCTTGCGTGAAAGGCAAAGAGGGGCAGCCGCTTTACAGTTGGCGGGTTTTGATGTTGCCCTATATAGAACGATCAGACCTTTACGACGCATTCAATCGGGAGGAGGCTTGGGACAGTGCTGCCAACGAAAGATTCTCGAATATGGATGTCGAACCCTTCCAATGCCCTGCCCGTGAAGACAACATTCCGGGCGTGACCGACTACGTGCTCGTCACCGGCCCGGGCACGGTCTGGGACGGCGACCGTCAACCGCGATCCTTGAAAGACATCTCGCATCCCGAGCAGACGCTCCTCATGATCGAGGTGGCCAACTCCGACATCCACTGGGCCGAGCCAAGGGACCTCAAGATCGACGCGATCGACCCGAGTTTCCTCGACGAAAATGGCAACTTCAAGTGCGCCCACCCAACGAGAGGCGCCACCGCCGTCTTCGCCGACGGCCGCGTCGAAGACATCCCGCCAGAGCAAGTGATGGAGGCCTTGCAAAAATTGTCGCAGATCAAGCAGAAAAAGTGGAAGAGGGAATGAGTAAATATTTTTAAAACAGGGAGGACAGGGAGAGCACGGAGAAACAAAAAACTCCGTGGTCTCTGTGTTCTCTCTGTAGAATTTTCACACCGACAAGGAAATCAATCATGTCAAACGGGCAAAAAAACTCTCTTCTCATCGGATGTGTGATCGCTATGGTTGTAGCGATTGTCCTTTTTATCGTTCTTGTCGTTCTGGTCGTTTTATTTTTACCGATGCTCTTGTATTACACTCAGGGTCATTCCGGGGACATGCAATGCCTCGGCAACCAACGACAGATCGTTATTGGTTTATACAATTATGAAATGGCCCATCGCCGGCTCCCGCCCGCTTGCGT
>JASFHG010000221.1:0-6545 GCA_050123355.1 Planctomycetia bacterium | reverse complement strand
AGGATCGGATCGTCGACCTCTTTCATCCACGTCATGAGTTTCTTGGCCAGGTCTTCGACGATCTTGGCGTTTTCCGGTTTCGAGGCGATGTCGTGCATTTCGTCGGGATCGTTTTTCAGATCGTAGAGCTGGAAGACCGGTCGGGCTCGGTCCTTTGTTTTGGCGCGGGCGACATGGTCGGCGAAATTTTTTGGGTGGACGTCTGCGGGATAGTCAACCGATCGGCCAGCCTGGACATACCAGATCAGGTGATAGCGGTCCGTGACGATGCTCCGCGACTCGTTGTCTCGCTTCATTGCCGGCGTGAACTGGGAATAGGCGGCCTCGCGAGGTGATTTTTCTACTTTGCCTTCGAGTACACCTTTGAAGCTGAGGCCTTGAAGTTTTTCGGGGATCGGTTGTCCGAGCAGGTCGAGCAACGTCGGCAGAACGTCGACATGGCTCATCAGTTGCGGATAAACTTTTCCGCCGGTCAGCTTTGTACCTGGTTGGTATACGATGAACGGAACTTCAATGCCCGTTTTTCGCAGTGTCCATTTTGCTCCGACGTAGGGGATACCATGATCGGAGGTGAAGATGACGAGGGTGTCGTCCGCCAAGGGGCTCTTCTCGAGTGCATCGAGGACCGTGCCGACTTGAGCGTCGAAGTACTTGATGGTGCCTTGATAAAGGGCCAAGTCCTCGCGGGTCTGTGGCGAGTCTTTCAGCCACGGCGGCACGTACAGCCCTTTTTCGGTGTCGGGTTCGTATTTCTCGAAGGGGCGATGGACTTCGCGGAAGCCGAGCTTAATAAAGAACGGTTTGTCGCCAGGCTTTCGTTTTTTGAAGACCTCCAGCGTGTCTTTTACGCTTTGCGGCGCTTTTTGTTTCTTGGACAAACGGTGATCGTAGCCGTAGTGTTTATAGTCTTTTCCGATGTGGCATAGACCGATCAGGTAGGTTTCGTAGCCAAGTTCCTTGAGATATTTGGCCGTGTGTTTTTCATCCTTGTTCAGTGACCACCACCAAGGGGCATGAGTCAAGCCGACCAGGCCGTTCGACTGTGGATAGCGGCCCGTGTGGAGACAGCCTCTCGCCGGCGAGCAGACGCACGAGGTGGAGTAAAAGTTTTCGAAGCGGACGCCTTTGTTGGCCAGTTTGTCGAGGTTGGGCGTCTGGACGTTTGGCGTACCATAGCAACCGACGTGCTGTCCAAGATCGTGGCAGGTGATCATCAAGATATTGGGGCGGTTTGGCTTCTCGGCTTTCTTCGCGTCCTCGGCAAAGCAGTTGCTTGCGATACCAAGTGCCGCGACACAAACCGTCAGAATCAAGAAGAATTTTGCAAAACCGTTTCGACTCATCGTTGTCTTCCTTTCTTCATATCTTCCGACGTATTGGATGTCGGAACGAGACTCCCGGTTTTTTATGAACCGGAGGTGTAAGGTGGGGTAGGGGTAGGTTTTAGCGGCCTTTCGAAAAAGCTCAGCCTTCATTCTAACATGATGGCAGGGGGGAAACTACCGTGATTAGCGGTGTTTTTGGCTTTTACATCGCATTTTTTACGTTGAACGAGCAAGGATGAGTTGGTGTAAGCTCTTGTTTAAGGAGGGATTAGGGCGAAAATGGCTTGAAGTTTAGCCGCCGGACATCGTCCGGCGTTTTTGAAACCGCTTAAACGCGACGAACGATGTTCGTCGGCTAAACGTTATGCCCCAAAATTTTTCGTGGCGGTGTTTTACAGCCGCAAGCCGAACGGGTTGTCGCCTGCGCCGCCGACGCCGCCTTTGAGCGGGCCTTTGTGCTTCTTTTGCGACGGTTTGGGGAGTGTCTCGTCGAGCGGAGCGTCGTCCGTGTCCCCTTCTTTCTTCTCCGGTTCAGGCGGAGTGGTCGCCGCTTTCATCGACAGACTGATCCGTTGTGCGTCCTTGTCGATCGATTGGATCATGACGTCGACTTCGTCCCCTTCGCTGACCACGTCGGAAGTGCGGAAGACTCGCTTGTGCGAGAGCTCCGAAATGTGGACCAGGCCTTCGACACCCGGCTCGAGTTCGACGAACGCACCGAAGTCCATGATCTTCGCGACCGTTCCTTTGGCCGGCGAGTTGACCGGGAACTTCATCTCGACATTTTCCCACGGGCTTTCGAGCATGTCGCGATAGCTGAAGCTGATTTTCTTTGTTTCGGGGTCGACCTTTTGGACTTTGACCTTGATCGCTTGGCCTTCGGAGAGGACTTCGCTCGGGTGCTTGACGCGTCCCCAGCCGAGTTGGCTGATGTGCAGCAGGCCGTCGACGCCGCCGATGTCGACGAACGCACCGAAGTCCATGATCTTGCGGACGGTCCCTTCGTGGATCTGGCCCGGTTCGAGCGTGGCGAGGAGTTTCTCGCGGGCTTCTTCCCGTTCTCGCTCCAAGGCCGCACGTCGCGAGACGACCAGGTTGCGACGCTGGGGGTTAGCTTCGGTGACGATGCAGCTCCACTTTTCGCCGACGAACTCTTCCAGGTTTTCGACCCGATAGAGGCTAACCTGGCTGATAGGGATGAAGCCGCGGATGTGGTTGGCTTCGCACTCGAGCCCGCCCGAGTTGTGGCCTGTCACGCGAACTTCGACCATGATGCCCGGCGACAGGTCGGACCAGTCGGCTACGTCGATCGACGAATGGGGCAACATCAGCTCGTACAAGCCGTCTTCTCGGTTGTACCGCTTGACGATGACGTCCAATTGGTCACCGACGGCAGGGATTTTGTCCTCTTCGATCGACTTGAGCGAAAGAACGCCCTGCTCACGACCGCCCAGTTCGACGAAGACATCGTCTTGATGGACCGAGACAACCCGGCAGGTCTGTTTCGATTCGGGCTGGAGCATTTCCTGCTGTGTGACCGAATCGCTCCCGACAAGCAGGTCGTCCATCGACTGGTCGCCGAGTGCCGCTTCGAGTTCGGCCTCGAGTTCGGCCGGCAGACGGTCGCGGAGGTTCGGCGGCGGGAAATGTTTTGGTTGAGTTACTGGAGCTTTTGTATCGGTGCTCGCTTTGGTGACGACCGGTTCCTCTTCGTCTTCTTCAACCGGACGGGTTTTCTTCGGCTTTGATTTTTGTTTCGCTTTTTGATCGGCTTTCTTTTCTTCCGCTTCGATCACTCCTTTTGGCACGTACCAATCACGCTCCGGTTTCGCGTCGTCCTTGGCCGCGTCGCGCTGGGAACCGATCAGGATGCGCTGCTTCTTCGGCTTCTCTTGCGTTTCGGCAGGAGCTGCTTCGGCGGGCGCGCTTTCGGTCGTTTCGGCGGCGGGAGTCTCGGTGACGTTTTCGACTTGGGTTTCGTTCTCGTCGCTTTGAGGGGTCTCGGCAGGGGAGTCGACGTTCGGGTTGGATTCGGATTGGGGTCGGGGATCGGTTTCCATCGTACGGAAGTTCCTGATAGCCTTGATTTTTAGGATGTGAGTGACTTGTAAGTCTGTGGCACGGGCCGCAGTGGGTCCTTGGCAGGAAACTGGTGCCTTACCACAAACGACTCATTTTATAGGGTACATGGCCAGATCGGAAGTGGGTTCTTGGAAAGATTATTCGTCGGCAGAGGCCTCTTTTTCGAGGCGGAAGAGCTTCCAGCCGGGGCCCTCGTCAATAGGGGGGGTCTGGACCGGCGGAAATTCGGCGACCGACGGGGTTGGCATCGAGGTGGTTTCCACCACGACCAAGTATTTTGCTCCGTCATCGCGGCACGATCGTACCCACGTTGACCAATCGTCCGGCCGCATCTGGCCCGTCCAACCGGCCCGATCACAGTAGTAAAGCAGATCGATGCCCGTCGCATGGATTGCGATGACTCGGTCGTCAGGGTCGGTGTGCTGTTTGACCGATTCGGCCGCGACGATGACCGGCCGGTCTTCGTCGGCGATCACGAACAGAGGCCCTACCGTATATCGCATCGAGACCAATAACGCCAGCACGATTACGAAGAGAATCGCTCGTCGCGAGAGCTGCATCCCCCGAGCGAGCCAACTCCAGCCCAGCCCGACCATGATGCAGACCGGAGGCAGCAAGGCCAGGTAGTAGTAGTTCATTTCGTAAAACTTTCGCGGCAAGAGCCAGATCAGAAGGAACGATACGGCAAGCCAAGCAAAATGACGTCGACCGCCTTGGGCGATGAGCCCGAACCAAAAGACCAGAAAACCGAGCGGCGTTATGACCCCCATGGCAAGCACGTCGAACGTATGGAGATAAAATTGGGGCGATACCCAAAGCGGATGTGGGAGTCGGTGTGATTCGGTGCTCTGGGCGATCGAATAATACATCTGGCCGGCAAGCGGATGCCCTTCGGTCCCGACATGATAGGCATAGGCGTACCAGGCGATTGCCGGGAGGGAGGCAAGGCCGAAAAGCAAAATACCGAGAAACAACTTGCTTTTTGACGTCTTGAAAAACGTTGCCAAAAGCATCAGCCCAATCGGCAACAGCAGGATCAGCATGTAGATCTTGGTTAAGAGCAGCAGGGCGAGAGCAATCGCCGAGAAGATTATCCATCTCCAGCGGCCGGAGCGTAGGCCGGTATCGAGGGCGAAAAAGGTGCCGATCATGAGAAACATCATCGATGGTTCGATCATGAAATGCTGTCCGAAGATCACCGAGACCGGCGAGACGGCCAACGCGAACGCGGCTCCCGCGGCGGCGGTCGGGCCGTGATGTCGTCGCACATAATAATAAAGCATCACGACTGCCCCGAGCGTCCAAAAGATGGAGAAGCTGCGTCCCCAAACGTCGAGCGAGCCGCCGAACCATCGCCAGGCCATCCCGGTCAGGTAGGTGGAGCAGGGGAGGTCGACCATGTGGAGCGACCGTTCTCCTCCACGAATACAGTCGAGCATGGGGTGCAAAAAGTCGGTTCGCCCCAAGGCCCAATTTCTCGCGATCATTGCCGAGACACAATTTTTAATCGAGAAGTAGCCGATCAGCGGCTGGGTCAACGTGAACACCCTTAGCAGAACGGTCAGGAGGCTGATCCAGACGATCGCCCAGGAGGTGGCCTGATCGTCCGAGCTGTCAAGCTGGGGCAACTGGGGCGTATGGGGGTCGGGGTTTTTCGCGTTCATACGTGAAATTTTAACGAAAGAGTAGAATGACAAAACTTTTCGGCCGGAATAATCCGAATATACCATAAAGTCGGGGGAGCTGTAACGTCATTGCGCACCCGTCCGATGCCCATTGGTGAGCAGCCCGACTGATACGTTCAAAATTCAATTTTCTCACACGAAGGTGGAGATTATATCATGTACCGAGCCCTGCTCTGCATTATCGCGGCCATTCTAATTTGCGCACCTATCGGATGCCGATCGTGTGCCCATCCGTTTGATTATTGTGGGCCGACATTTACCGGGGACGGTTGTGGGCCGTGTGATCCGAACTCTCGGGCCGGCTCGATTCTGCTTACGGGTGGAGAGGAAACGATTTATGGAACTACCAGCCCGGAACCTGCTCCGGAAAGTGCTCCTCTGATCTCTCCCGAGCGAACAGGACGGTCTCTTGACGGGCCGATGCTCTCGTCGAGCGGCGTGCAGTTGATCGCCGAAACCGATCGAGCGATAAGCCCGGCAGACCAGGAAGATGCTCCCATACTCACCCCGTCGCAGGCTCCGGAAAAATCTTCGAGCCAAAGCGGCTGGACGGCCCGGAAATCACGAGCGACCTATCGCTAATCCGCGGCGGAAATAAGCCCGGTTTCTTACTTCCATTAGGGGGTGGCGTTCGTCTTGTAGTGGAATTGAGGGGCACCCCCCAAAGTGAATCTTTTCTTTTGGGGCTATGATCTGGATTTTTGGCTTTTGTCTTCTGGAAAAGCTAGAGTTGCACAGTATGTCGAAGGGTCTTTTTCTATTGAGTTTGCATTACTGATGGACGTTCCGCGTCAAAAGCCCGCAAAATTCGGCTGGTACGGACGTATTTTGTGGCTGAGGAAGAGGGACATTCCAGTGTGCAACGATTAAAGAGATCTGACATGTGTATTTTTACCTATTAACAGGAGGTAACATCTGATGATCACAGTTCATCCTCAAAGTACAGGCAATATGATCGGCATGACGGTCAATGGCAAGTTGCTGAAAGAAGATTATGAAACTTTTATTCCCAAACTCGAACAGATGATCGCCGATTATGGCGCGATTCGTTGCTTGATCGAAATCACCGACATGCACGGAATCGAACTCGGGGCCGTTTGGCACGAGCTGAAGTTCGACACGAAACATTGCAAGGATATTGAAAAGTGTGCCGTTGTTGGTGATCCGTCCTGGCATCACTGGATGACGAAGACCGGTAAGCTTATCTTCCGAAAAGCCGAAGTGGAATACTTCGAAGCGAATCAACTCGATCAGGCGTGGGATTGGCTCAGTCAGGGCAACACGCAAACCGAGACGACCTGTGAGCAAACTCAAACAGCCAGTTCCTGCTCTTGCTGCGGCGAGACGAACTAACGTTTATTGATTGTAAGATATTTAAAGTTACAAGCGGTTTAACGTTTTTTCCTGAAAAACCGGCCTTCCGTTGGTCGGCCTCGTAACTTTGAATACCTGA
>JASFHG010000220.1:0-6545 GCA_050123355.1 Planctomycetia bacterium | reverse complement strand
AAACCGCCGGTACTGTGTACCGGTTCCAAAAACTTTTTGGAACGCGGATGCTACGCATCCGCTCTTTTTTGTGTTCCTTTTTTCCTTTTTTCCTTTTACTTCGCTACAAAGTTCACCAGCTTACCCGGCACCACAATCTCCTTCACGATCTTTTTCCCGTCCAACAACTCCGCAATCCGCGGGTTCTCCTTCGCGGCCGCCAACATCGTGTCCTTATCCGCGTCGGCCGGGATCGTGATCTTCGCGCGAACCTTGCCGAGGATCTGGACCGGGATCTCGATCGTGTCCTCGACCAGCATCGCCGCGTCGTAGGTCGGCCACGGCTCGTAGGCGAGCGTGTCGGTCTTGCCGAGCAGCTCCCACAGTTCTTCGGCCATGTGCGGGGCGTAGGGGGAAAGGAGCAGGACGATCGTTTCCATCGCCGCTCGCGGGCGGACCGTCTCCTTGAGGAAGAAGTTCGTGAACTCCATCATGCGGGCGATCGCCGTGTTGAACGCCATCTGGTCGAGGTCGTCGGTCACGGCCTTGATCGTCTTGTGCAACATCCGGTTCTGCTCGTCGGTCGGCTCGACGTCCCGGACCGACTCGTTGAGCTGGAGGTCGTCGTTCATCTCGTCGACGATCATGCGCCAGACTCGGTTGAGAAAGCTGAACACGCCGCTGACCCCTTCCATGCTCCACGGCTTGACCGCTTCGAGCGGGCCCATAAACATCTCGTAAAGTCGGAGCGAGTCGGCACCGAAATCGTCGACGACCTGGTCCGGATTGACGACGTTGCCGCGGCTCTTCGACATCTTGTGGGCACGGCTCTCGATCGTGATCGACGGGTCGGCCTTCAGGACGAAGACGTCCCCTTTCTTCTCGATCTCGTCGGCGGTGAGCTTGACGCTTTCGACCTGCTGGCCGGTCTCCTTCGAGACGCGGTTGTCGCTGCCGACGTCGGCCGAGGTGGTCACTTTCGACGCACTGAGCCACTTGCCGGCGTCGTCTTTGTAGCCGGTGAACTCCATCTCACCGAGGATCATGCCCTGGTTGACGAGTTTTTGGAACGGCTCGACCGTCGAGACGTAGCCGCGATCGTAAAGCACCTTGTGCCAGAATCGGGCGTAGAGCAGGTGCAGGACCGCGTGCTCGGCACCGCCGACGTACAGGTCGACCGGCATCCACGCCTTCTCGATCTCGGGGTCGACCATCGCGGTCTCGTTCTTCGGATCGAGGTAGCGGAGGTAGTACCAGCAGGAGCCGGCCCATTGTGGCATGCTGTTTGTCTCGCGTTTATACTTTTTGCCGTCGAGGGTCACGTAGAGCCAGTCCTCGGGCGCGGCATCAAGCGGCGGCTCGGGGCTGGCGTGCTCGGCGTTGAATTTCATGTCGGCCGGTAGGTCGATCGGCAGCTCGGAGGGGTCGCATGCACGGACTCGCCCGGTCCGGTTGCCGGCGTCGTCCAGCTCGTGGAGGATCGGGAACGGCTCGCCCCAGAAGTGCTGGCGGCTGAAGAGCCAGTCGCGGAGCTTGTAGTTGACCGCCGAGCGGCCCAACTTCGCGGCGGTCAGATCGGCGGCGATCTTCGTCTTGAACTCGGGGGTCGAGAGGCCGTCATAGTTGCCACTGTTGATCGCCATGCCGTCCTTGGTTGAACACTGCTGACCGGTCATGATCATGTGGCGATCGACCTCGGGATCATTGTCGCCCGGGTCGACGACCGCGATGATCGGGATATCGAACTGCTTGGCGAACTCGAAGTCGCGCGTGTCGTGCGCCGGCACGGCCATGATCGCTCCGGTGCCGTAGCTGATCAGGACATAGTCGGCGACCCAGATCGGGACCGGCTGACCGTTGACCGGGTTGATCGCGTAGGAGCCGGTGAAGATGCCGGTCTTCTCTTTCGCCAGATCGGTCCGGTCGAGGTCGCTCTTTCGCGCGGCCGTCTCGCAGTATTCTTCGACGTGGTGACGCATGTCGGGCATGGTCAGGCTCTTGACCAGCGGGTGCTCGGGCGCGATGACCATGTAGGTCGCTCCGAAGAGCGTGTCGGGCCGCGTGGTGTAGACGCGGAGCACGTCGTTGCCCGGCTTGCGTGGGAATTCCTTCCCGTTGACCCGTTCTTTGCACCAGGCTTCGAACGCCATGTGTGACGGTCGTCCGTCGGCGGTCGGTTCGGCACCGATGAAGAAGTCGACCTCGGCGCCGGTGCTCCGGCCGATCCAGTTTCGTTGCAGGGCCTTGATGCTCTCGGACCAGTCGAGCCCTTCGAGGTCATTTTCGAGCCGGTCGGCATAGGCGGTGATCTTCAACATCCACTGACGCAGCGGGATGCGTTTGACCGGGTGGCCGCCGCGCTCGCTGACGCCGCCGATCACCTCTTCGTTCGCCAGGACCGTGCCGAGCTCGGGGCACCAGTTGACCGGCGCTTCGAGTTGATAGGCCAGACGGTGCTCGTCTTGATAGGCGGCCACGGCGGCCTCGCCCTCGGCGGTCACGTCGGCCGGGATCGGCAGCTCGGCGATCGGGCGACCTTTTTGCTGTTCTTCATCGAACCAAGTATCGAACAGCACGAGGAAGATGTGCTGCGTCCAGCGGAAGTAGTCGACGTCGGTCGTCGCTAGTTCACGGTCCCAGTCGTAGCTGAAGCCGAGCATCTTGAGCTGGCGGCGGAACGTGGCGATGTTATCCTCGGTAGTGACTCGCGGCGGGACGCCCGTCTTCTTGGCATGCTGTTCGGCCGGCAGCCCGAACGCGTCCCAGCCCATCGGGTGCATGACCGAGACGCCGTTCATCCGCCGGTAGCGGCAGACGATATCGGTCGCGGTGTATCCTTCCGGGTGGCCGACGTGCAGTCCGTTGCCGCTCGGGTAGGGGAACATGTCGAGGACGTAGCTTTTTTTGTCTTTAGGCAGTTTCGGTGCGGCGAAGGTGCGGTTTTCTTCCCAGAATTTCTGCCACTTCGGTTCGATCGTAGCCGGGTTGTAACGAGGCATGGTTGATTAACTTGGTACAATGTGAGGGGTTATAGAAGGAATAAAATGTATTGAGTTCTAGTTGATAAAGTTACAAGTTTTTCTGTTCCAAGCCGAAATTGGGCCGCGAAGCATGCCCTATTTCGGATCCGAAATAGGGACTACGTCCCAATTTCGGCTTGATTGATGTGTAACATTAAATACCGACGGGGGCTTCAACACACAAGCCCCCTATTTTAACGTGCGGGCCGTTTTTCGCAAAGGGCAGCGAGGGGGCGCTTTTCGTGTGGATTTCGGGGTGTTTTTCCCACTTTTTAGCCGCCGAGCTTGTTCGGCGCTTAATGATATATAGGTGCTACCGCACCAAGAGGGGGTTCGGCCAAATATTTCAAACTCCTTGACGAATATAGTTTTAAGGGCGAAAATCCTAAAAATCGATGCTTCTGGACCGCCGGATACCACTATGATTACCGTTGCTACTTTCGACAACTTGATTTATGCCGAGATGTTCAAGGCGAAGCTCGAATCCGAGGGGGTTCGGTGCTGCATTGCCGACGGGAATCTCGTGGCGCTGGACTGGAGGCTGTCGAACGCGGTTGGCGGTATCAAGGTGCAGATTCTCGACGAAGATGTCGAGCGGGTGCGGCCGATCCTCGAGAAGATGGACGAGATCCCCGGCCAGTTCGTGTTTTTGCCGCCGAAGAAGGCGTGTCCCGTGTGTGGGTCGATGAACGTCGCCCGTCGTCCGTGGCCGCTGATGCTGAGTATCCTGACGCTCGGCTTCCCGCTGATGTTCTGTCGTCGCGGATTTACGTGTAAAGAATGTGGCCACGAGTTTGAATATTTTGCCACCGAACCGGAGAACGAAAATGAAACGACGACAAATCTCGCCGGAGCGTAAGGCTCTTTACTATGCAGGCTCGATACTTTCGGTAATCGGTATCTTGCTTTTCTTGTCGGTTTTCGTGACCGGGGCGATGAATATCGGAAACTTCGATAACTTCGAGGGCCAAATGAAATCCTCCGCGTTTCGCGCGATTGGCGGCATGGTACTGATCGTTATCGGTGCGATTGTGGCGAATCTGGGCGCGAAGGGGGCCGCCGGGTCGGGGATCGTGCTCGATCCGGAGAAAGCGCGTGAAGATGTCGAGCCGTGGAGCCGGATGACCGGCGGCATGATCAAAGACGGGCTCGACGAGGCCGGTATCAACTTGCAGGGCATCGTCGATGCCAAGGTGGTCGATTCCGACGACGGCACCGATTTCGGCGACAAGCTCCGCGAACTCCACCGGCTCTACGAAGAGGGGATCCTCTCGCAAGAAGAGTACGAGCGCGAGAAGCGGGAAATTCTCGATAAGATTTAGAATCTATCCGAAAACCTATTTCGTTGAATGTTAGCCCCGTCGCCTGCGACGGGATTTCAAGGTATTCCGGCCGCAGGCGGCCGGGCTAACGGGGTTTTCGGATAGGTTTTTAATTTCTTTTGCAGAGATTTGATTTTAGGTTCTGAAAATAAAACAGGCGGCCGAAAACCGAGAGGGCTTCGACCGCCTGTTCTTTCAAGACAAATAGTTTTCTCTAAAAAGAGTTATCTTCTTACTTTTTCTTTCGCCAGATCAAAAGACCGACGAGGAGGGTTCCCAAGAGCACGAAGGTGCTCGGTTCGGGGACAACCTCGTAGATTTCCAGGGCGTTGAGATAGACGTTTCCTTTCGTGACCAGCCCTTCGATTCCTTCGGAACCGACGCGAGCTTCGATCAGGAGCTCGCCGTTCGCGTCGGCGGTCGTCGTGAAAGTGAAGCTATACTCAAGGTTAGTCATCGGGTCTTGGTCGGCATCGAATCGATAGCCATCGTTGACCAGATCGCCATTGGCGGTCCATGTCGAGCGGGTCGACTCGGTAGCCGAATCGTCAAACGCCCAGATCGTGACGCAGTATTCCTGGCCGGGCGTGAGGTCTTCGACCAACACGTCCATACCGCTGGTATCCACGTCGCCGTTGCTGGCAACGATGAAGTCGCTCAACAGATCGGACTGGGTGAAATCGACACCGCCGGTAACCGTGCCCGTATCGCCTTCGGTGAAGGTGACCAGGGTCTCGGGAGTACCGGGTGCCGGGTCTTCGAGCGACGTGGCGACTTTATAGTGGTCACCTGTCGTTCGCATGGCTTGATAGATGCCGTCCGCATATTCGGCGAAACCACTTCGATATCGCCACAGAGTGGCTGTTTCGGAACTGGCGAACCACGGATTTCCGGGGCTGGTCACGTTGGCCGTGTTATCGGCGGTAGGCGCGATGTAGAACAGTTCGTCGTCATCAGTGCGTCGGAGCGTGAAGCTGTCCATCCACGATCGTTCGTACGCGCTGGCTTGATCGACATCGTCCCAATAGACGAGCGTGCTGTCGATATCGCCGGCAGCGACGGTCCCGAGCGAAGCCGTATACAGAGTTCGGTTGCTCGATGTGACGCCCGTGTTCGTGCTGTTGCTTACATCGAAGGTAGCCAACCCCGTTTCGGTCAGACCGGCCTGGATGGCCCAATCGTCCGCGTCATCACTCCAGAAATTGATGAAGACCTCATAGCTCGTGGCACCGGCAACTTCGCTGAACTTGCCGACCGGGCTGACGGTGACCGTTTTGCCACCGACCGTGGCACCGGCCGTGGCGCTGGCCAGGTTGACCTGGGTGAAGCCGCTCATGGCCGTGCCCGCACCGAAGTCGGCGCTGAGGACCGGCGTGGCGGCCTTTTGGAGCGTCGTTCCGGTATCGGTCAATTGCAGGCCGTTGAGCATGACACTCACGCCGTCCGAGAGTTTCTCATGACGACCTTGGATCATGAGCACACCGTCCGCCGAGGCGGTGGCCGTGAAGTCGATACGATACGTGTCGTTCGACGGTGGCGATACAATCGGATCGTACGAAATATCGGCTCCGTCAAACGTATAGTTGTTTGCCACGACGGTTCCGTTGGCAATCCAGTCGGACATTCGCACGCCGCTACTCACGTCATCCACGCACCAGATGCTTCCGGTGTAGATGCCATTCGGAGTCAGTCCGTTGACTTCGACATTCAGACCTCCACCGGCCGAATCGTTCGCGTAAACAAAGTCACGCAACAGATCCGATTCGGTAAACGCGCCATCGTTGAGCGGTGCCGAGCGAAGGCGGTCCTTGTAGACATCCGGCCCAACCATGTAGAGCGTGACGTCGATGTCGCCATAGGTGTTCGTGACGGGAGTATTTACCTCGTCGGCGATCAAAAACGCGTCAAAACCGGACTGTGTAAGGGTGGCATTACCGCGATCGTTGAGGTCGATCGAAAGGTTTGCCATCGCCGGCGTTGACAGGATACAAACCGCGACCATTATCGCGGCTAACATTAATTTTCTCATAGTGATAGTTCTCCTGGGGTTGAAAAGATTATTATTCCTCTAAAATGTTTAATGAGTTACTTGCGGATGCGTCGGACCAATCCCAACGACAGCAAGAGGGTTGCGATTAACAGCACGCTTCCCGGTTCGGGGACCGCGGCGGCACCGGTGCCTGCTTGCCAGTTTCCGGCGAGGATCGTGGCATCGGAGGCGTCG
>JASFHG010000219.1:0-6573 GCA_050123355.1 Planctomycetia bacterium | reverse complement strand
GGAACGTCAGACCGTCATAAAAACCCTTTTCGACCAGCGAGACGAAGTTGGCTACCGTGTTCGGAGCTTCGTTTTCGAAGAGCTCGATCACGATGTCGCCGGCGGAGGTTTTTAGGAGGACGCGGGGCAGATCATCTGCCTTGGCTTCTTTGTCGCGGATTTCCTTTTCCTTGGCCCAGGCCTTTTTGAACGTGGACGGCGAGGCGAGGAACTGATTGAGCGTGATGTCGAGGTATTGCTTGTTCGGGGCCGTTCGGATCGGTTTGGTGCCGTCTTCGGTCGCTTTCTTCAGCAGCTTTTCCGCTTCGTCCAGGTGGTTCGTGCAGAAGGCCGCGGCTCCTCCGGTCAGGTTGACCGCTTCGTCGTCCACGCCTTGGTCCAGCAGGAGCTTTGCGACGCGATAGCATTCCTCGAAGTCCTCGACCATGAAGCTGTCGACGCAGAACGCTTTGAGGAACTGTTCGATTTGAGGATCGGCCTTCGGATTTTCGACGTACGCTTTTTCCGCGCTTTTGGTCAACTGTGGTTGGAGAGCGGTCGCTTCTTCGACCAGCTTGTCGTATTTCGCTTTAAGCTCTTTTTGTTTATCCTCGTCGGCCGCGACATATTCGGATCGCATCGATTGAAGTTGGGTGAGGATCTTTTTCCACTGTTCGAATTTCTTTTGGAATTCCATGAGCTGGGGACCGGGGGTGGCTTTCGTGGCTTGAGGGGGTGCGGTTGTCGGGGGTGCCGGGGGATTGGGCGGGGTCGCGTCCTGGGCATAAAGGATGCCGGTCAGCGGCAAAAGGGCGAGGACCGCAAGGGTCAAAACGGAGAGACGTATCATGTCCGAAGCCTTTCTTTTCATGTACATGGTTGGTGGAGGGTATTAGTTCCAAACGATCTCTGGTATCATACCCTATCTGTGCCTTGATTGGCTACCCCGGTTTGTCTGATGTTGGAAGAGATAAAAAATAACACCAATACGGAAAATATGGCAAAACGTCCCCCAAAAAAGCGGAGCAAAAACCTGGGCTCGACCCCCGGCAGGACCGATCCGCTCGGGCTGCGCATCGTCGGCGGCACATTTCGCGGTCGAAAGCTCGATTATGGGGGAGATCGGCGTGTCCGGCCGATGAAAGACCGGATCCGCGAGGCCCTGTTCAACCTGATCGGGCCGCCGATCAAGGGGAAATATGTCGTCGACCTGTTCGGCGGCACCGGGGCGATCGGTCTCGAGGCCCTCAGCCGGGGGGCTGTCGGGGCGACGTTTATCGAGCGGCATTTTCCCACCGCCCGCGTGCTGCGAGCCAACGCCGAGTCGCTCGGTGTGCAAGACCGGATCGAGATCGTCACGAACGACACGTTCTTTTGGCTCCGCAACCCGACGGAGTTGAGCGAGGAGCCGTGGTGCGTCTTCGTCTCGCCACCCTATTCTTTTTACATCGATCGTGCCGACGACATGCTCAACCTGATCGGTACGCTGATCGACCGTGCTCCGGCCGGGAGCATCTTCGCGGTCGAGTCGGACGACCAGTTCGACTTCGCGACCCTTCCCGAGGCGGAGGCCTGGGACGTTCGTCCGTATTACCCGGCCGTGGTCGGAGTGTATAGGAAGGGAGAGGACAGAGAAATAGAGGACAGAGAATAGAGGACAGAGAATAGAGGACAGAGAATAAAGCGGCAGGCCGCACGGGTGCGAGCTGCCGCTTGGTGAGTATCCTTACTCTGGGTTTTTATTCAAATGGATTTCTTGTTTCCGATGGGCTTGGGCCAAATAGATTTTTCTCGTTTGGTTGGCTAAATGGATCCGTCTCTGGCTGTGGAGGTTTGTCGGTGGTTTTGGCCGGTTTGTCGGCCTTTTTGTTTATGGTGGTGTTTGGAGTGCAATAAAGTTTTGGATCGATTTTGGGCGTGCTCTTCGGAAGTGGTGAGCCGTTGAGCATATAGCTAAGCTGATCCAAGAGTTCCCCGATTTTTTCTTGAACCGCCTCGGTTTGGCGGACGACCAGGATGCCGCGGAAGCAACTGAGCGAACCTTCACCGCCGACTCCCATCCAACTGTCTGGTTCGATGGTGTTGGTGATCATGTCGATCAACTCCTCTTCGGGGGAGGGAGTGTATGTGGATGAATGTCCACTTCCCTTTTTCCCATCACCGCCGGCGGGGATTCCAACGGGGGCGGGGCTGCCGAATTGTGCGAGAATGTGGCGGTTCATGTTGACATGGCCGACCGTGTTGGGGGTAGGGGACAAGATTTTTCGGGGCTTGGCGCCAGAGCTCTTCTTCGGAAGCAGGCCGGTCACATCGTACATCCGTATAACGACCCTTTTTCCCAGGGCATGTTTGCTTGTCACGACGATGATGCCGTTGTCCAAATAGTAGCCCAGGTAGTGTTTGTCAAGAATGAGCCGCAACGCCATCCTGGCCGGCAAGCCTTTCAGGTTAAAGGTGATGGGCGTATCAAGGGAGAATCCTGTTTCCTCGATCGATTTGTGGTCGATATAGACCTGAGTTTTCGTGGCCTCGCTTATTACAGAAAGAAGGATCTCGTTTAAAGGATGCTCCAAGAAATCGCAATCGATTTTTTGCTCGAGTTTTTGGAGCGTTTTCAGGTTCTCCCGTTCGGCTCGACTTATTTCAGGCCGCTTTTGGTTTTCGTCCGAGGTCTTTGTCGTCGCCGGTTTTTGCGCCTGTGCGGTATCGATCAAACCGGTTTGCCCGTCGGGCCAGACGATTATGGCCAACGCGAAGAGGGCTGCTACGACCGCAAGACTGTTGATAATGGATCGATTCATGATTTTTCTCCTTATTCTGTTCCGTGAGAAATGAATAGTATGCCGTTAAGCGATGAGTTTTACCTACTTTTTCTTGTCTGGTTGAGGCGGGGCCGAGGTGGTTGCTTTTGGTGGGCCGAAACCTCACATCCCCATACCACCCATGCCCGCACCGGACGGACCGAAGCCGCCACCCATGCCCGCACCGATACCAGGAGGCATGCTTCCGCCCATGCCGCCTGTGCTTGAGCCGGGGGAAGCGGGTTGCTGGTTTGGGTCAATCGTCAGCATGTTTTTAGTGGGAGGGGAGTCCTTGAGCATGTAGCGGAGCTGATTGAGCAGCGTGTCGATCTTTTCGTGGACCGCTTCGGTCTGGCGAACGACGAGGATACCGCGATAGTAGGACATCGAGCCCGGCCCTCCTACCGGTCCCCAGCTTTCCGGTTCCGCGACGCTTTGGATGAGGTCAATTAGACGGTCGCTGTTACTTTGTACGCTAGTTGCGCCGGGAGGAACGGGAAAGTCACCTGACCGGGGTGTGGCAATCGTATCCTCGCCGACCAGGTTCTTGACATTATACATTTGTACAGAAAGTCGTTGTTCCACGACCTCTTGCGTCGTGATCATGACGATGCCGTTGTCGAGATAGTACGACAAGTCCAGTGGCTTCAGAATGAATCTCAGCCCGACTCGGACAGGAACCTCTTTCATTTGGAGAGTGATAAGGGCATCTGTGGCAATGCCGCTGTCCTCCATGGCCTTTTTGTCAAAATGAAATTGAATGCCATCTGTGTGGTTAATGAGATTTACGACTTCATTGAGGGGCTCGTCAAAAAATTCGATTTTGATTTTTTGTTCCAGCCTTAAGCGGGTTTCCTGATTGGCTCGCTCGGCTGCACTTATCGGTGGCTTGGCGTCGGCCGCTTTTTTTGTGGTTTCTTTGGTTTGGGTTGGTTCCGCTTGCGCAATATCCAACAGGGTCGGTCGGTTCCCGGGCCAGATGGTCATCAATGCGGCGAAGCCCACGATGGCCGCACACACTCCGGTAACGATGGATCGAAACATGACTCTTCTCCTCTTCATACGAGAAATTTCCGTGAATTTGCTCGCTAGGGCCGTTGCATCTCCAAACTCACCCAAGGCGATGTTGACCGCCTTTTTCGGTTCGACCCCCCGGTCGGTTAACTCGCCGAGCCGCTCCTCCAGGTGGAGGCGTAATTCCTCGGCGATCGCTTCGCTCTGTCCGCTCCGAAGTTGGAGCATCCGATTCAGCAGCGTAAGATAATTTTCAAATTCTTCGTGCGACATCGGTTGCGTCATGAGGTTTCTCCCGCGAGTTTCGACGGTGGAAGTTCAAGCAGCGGCTCGAGCATCCGTTGCATGCAGGCGACATACTCGCGCCATTGGGTCGCTTGCGAGTGGAGCCGTCGGCGGCCTGCGCTGGTCAGCTTGTAACATTTCCGCCGGCGCTTCGTCGACTCGTCCCATCGACTTCGGATGAACTTCTCCGCTTCGAGTTTGTGGAGCAGCGGGTAGAGTGTGCCCGCTTGAATCGAGACGAGCCCCTCGGAACGTTCGTCGAGGCTTTGCTGGATTAGATAGCCGTGTTTTTCGCCATCCAGCAGCGTGGAGAGGACCAGCAGATCCAAATTCCCACGCAGCATTCCGTCACCCGCTTTTTCCATAGCCAGGGTCCTCCTTGGATGCATCGGTTTTGTCTTTATGAGTTTTCAGATATTTAAAGGGCAAGTATTCAAGCCGAAATTGGGCCGCGAAGCGTACCCTATTTCGGATCCGGAGTAGGGACCGACGTCCCAATTCCGGCTTGACGATATGACTTTAAAATGAGACTCAATGAGTTTTATTTCGACCGTTAGTATAGCGGACCTATATATAGATTGTCAATATATAATTAGAAAATCGGTTCCGTTGGGGGGGAGGAATGTCGAATATCGAACAAGGAATTTCGAATATCGAAGGGAGGAGCTTCCGCTCCAATGTAGATTTTACCTTGGTACGGTAGTACCTCACTTCGACATTCGAAATTGGATATTCGATATTCTGCGGTTCACCCCCTCTGTCCTCTAATTCAAATACTTCTGATACGCGGCGACAGCCAACTCGTCGCAACGTTCATTTTCGGGGTGGCCGGAGTGGCCGCGGACGTGGGTGAATTTGACCGTGTGCGTTTGGAGCAGTTCGTCGAGCCGTTTCCAGAGGTCGACGTTTTTGACTTCGGCCCAGCCGTTTTTCGACTTGCGACGCCAGCCGTTCTTCTTCCAGTTTGCCATCCAACTGGAGATTCCTTGCCCGACGTAGCTGCTGTCGGAGACCAGTTCGACGGAAGTGGGCCGGTTGAGTGTTTCGAGACCGCGGATCACGGCCATCATCTCCATCCGGTTGTTGGTCGTTTCGGGCTCGCCGCCGCTTTGCTCGATCTCCTTGCCCGAGGCCGGATGCCGGAGCACAAACCCCCATCCGCCCGGTCCGGGGTTTCCGCTGCATGCACCGTCCGTATAAAGAATCACTTCCGTTTCGATCATCAGGGTATCTTTTCTTGTTTTAAGGTTTCAATTCGGTTTTTTAAACAACCACGAAAGGGCACGAAATTTTTAAACAGGGAGGACACGGAGAGCGCGGAGTGGAGATGAAAATGTTGCGAAACTTCATAAATACAACGCCATGCAAAAGTATTTTGTATTAAATTCCTCTGTGGTCTCCGTGTCCTCCCTGTAAAAATTTCTGTATCTTGCTTTTCGTGATTTTTCGTGGTTCTTTTTTCAAATTAGGATCGACGCTACATTACCAGTCGGGACGGCCTTGGTCAACGGGTATCGAGGATCGCTTCGATTTCGCGGCGCTGGTCCGGGGGGAGGTAATAGTTTGTCACTTCCGAGTTGGCGATTTGCAGGATCCGAAGTTCCGTCCGGCCGCAACGACCGTCGCAGTCGCATATCAGGAACGATGCGTATCGATCGTTCGCAGGCGTTTTGGTTTTGGTCGGCGTCGAGTCGGTTTCGCTTTCCTCCGAGTCGAATTTTTGCAAGGCGGCCAGCAGCCGCTCGGTCGTTGCCCGATCGAGGTGCCCTCGTCGCGTGGTGCGATACCACGACCGGCACGTCGCGCACCATGGCCGGTTACGACCTTGGTGGAGGATCAGCAGGGCGGTTAGTAGTGTGATCGCCAGGTTCAATCCCCAAAGCAGCCAGGTTCGCGTGCCTTGGAACGTCGCTTCTTTATTCCATACCACGATAGTTCTCGGCTGGCGGGCGTCGTGTTGCAGATACTCCCAAAAGTTGGCCGGGGGTTGTGGGAGGTTGCCGTGGAACTCGTCGGGAAATTGTCGGGCCATCTGCCGCACCATATCGAGGTTTTGGTCCATGTCCTGTTTCGCTTCGAGGTAGAGGAACCAGTGTTGGGTGAGGATTGTTAGGACCACCGCGAGAATGGCGACCGTGTAGACGAGCCAGCCGTTGTGGACTTGGGACATCCGCATGAACACCACCAGCAGGACGCCGAGCATCACGCCGAGCAGGAGCGGGAAGAGGATCAAGGGGGACCAGGTCGTCGCGACCTGGGTGGCGAGCCAGCCCAGCCCGACGGCCGAGGCCAAGCCGGCCACGATCCAGCCGAGCAGCCGCGCCATGCAGAGCGTTTTGGATGGGGTGTGTGAAGCGGAGGCCATATCGAAAATTCCCGGGGATTTTTATTGTCGAAGAAACGAGTATAATGGATCTGCATGTACCGGCAAAGAGAAACTTTGGGGTTTCCAATTGCCGGACGTTTAGCGGTCGAATGGAATTCGACGTTTTTT
>JASFHG010000218.1:0-6605 GCA_050123355.1 Planctomycetia bacterium | reverse complement strand
CCGCCATGTGGAGATTTGTATCGTTTTCGATTGCTCTTCCCAGTCCATCCAGGTGAGCTTGACCGTCAGTTGTTTTGCCTCGGGCAATTTTTCGGTAGCCGCTTGATGTTCCACCAACACGTCCAGCTTGGCCGAGTCGAGTTGTTCACGGGCGACGTCACTCAACTCCAACGTTTTCGACACGTCGTCGTTCAACTTATCCCAGTCGAGCACTTCGAGATGCTCCAACTGGTTTTGAAGCTCTTGGATCGCCACCCCTCGCCGATGGAACCGTGCGGCGGCCGTGGAGGTCGTGGAGATGAGCTGCACGCCGACCGCGAGCACGATGACCATGATCCCGATGGCCACTACCACTTCCGTAATGGAAAAACCGTTTCGTTTCATTTTATCTTTCTCCGCTTGAGGAGTCGTTTATTTATTTTCTCCCACAGAAACCGTCCTAGACCGGCAATGACAAATCATGAACCAATTGGGTCAGGAAATCGAACGTCATCATGGCGACCATGAAGATCATGACGGCAAACATCATAATCAGGGCCACAAACAAGAGCTGCTGCACCCACTGGGCCCAGTAGAGCATCCGGCGGCGACTTTTCTCGGCCAACAGGCGGAGCGTCCACGCAAGGTCCCCGGTCGCCTCGGCGCTTTCGACGACCGCATGCTCGGTCTTGGTAAGCAGGCCTTGGTCGAACAGTGCCTTCTTCCAATCCAGCCCGTTTTCGATCTGCCGATAGGCACCTCCCAATCGCTGTCGTATACTGCCGGTCGGATAGAAAAAGGTGAGCTCTCGTATCGCGTTCTCGATCGGCAGCCCGCACTCGGCGGCCAGCGAAAGCGATTCTTGGATCCGTGCTCGATGCCCCCTTCGCATGAACCAGCCGGTCAACGGCAAATCGAACGTAACGACGCCCATCAAACGAAGCAGCGTATAGAGACAGAGCCCGATCATCACCAGGAAGACCAACGAGACAAACACCCCGAAAATCCCTCCGAAGGGAACACAAATGCTTCTCATCCACGACAGAAAAAAGAAATCGCTTTCCATGCCAAAATCTGCGGCAATCTTGCGAAATTCCGGCACGATCTTGATGAGGATAAACCACGAGATCCCGATCAGCGCCACCAAGCAAAGGGCAAGGTAGAGGAGTCGTCCGAGCAGGGTTTGGGCTGTTTTATAGTTCTCGGTCTCTTCCTGCGAGCCGATGATCTGCATCGCCCGATGGGGCCGGCCCGAGAGACACCCGATCCGGAACAGCGGCAACATGAAACGGGGTATCACCTGCGGTACGCTGCAAATGGCGTCCTCGAAACGCATGCCCGACTGGACTTGGTGAAACAGTTGCCGGAGGCGATACCGCATCCACGCTCCCGACTCGGCACCCAGGGACAGGATCGCCGGGCCCAGCGGAATACCACGCTCTACGGCGATCGTGAGGGTCCAGCAGTTCAACCGGCGCTGCATCTCGAAACGCTTGGCGATAATCAACAACACAATGCCGATAATAAAAAACGAAACCGGCATCAAGAAGATAAAGCAGGCCACGAAAAACAGGACCAGTAGAATAATCTTCACCGTGAACCATGCCCAAGGACTTTCATCCGAAAGCAAGGGTGCTTGGGCCGGAACAGGATGTATGGTTTGGTTTGTTGACATGGCAAAAATCCTAACAAGATAAACTGCATACTAGTCTTATCATTGGCATAAACAACGAGATCACGACAAGCGGTACGAAAACCAGGAAGATCATCAAGGCCAACGGACACGCCAACGTGCCCATCAAATCCACGGCCGATTGCATCCGGGTTTTGGAAATATCGCTGACAATCTCCAGCGATTCGGGCAGGACGTGATTCGTTTCGCCCCAGTGGACAATCGTCTCGCAACTCGGCGGATAAAGGCATGCATGACCTGCCGCCTCGGCGAACGACATACCTCCCTCGACATTATCGGCTATCTCTCGACACGCAACGGCGGCCTCGTTCGAACCGGTTCCGTCTGCGGCCATGCGAATCGCCAACGGGAGCGGGACTTGCTCCTTGGTCAACAGAGCCAGCAACCGCGAACAACGTGCCAGCCGGTGCCAACGACGGATCGGACCAAGCAGCGGTATCCAGTAAAGCGTCCGTTTCACCCACCGGGGGAACGGCAAAAAGTCGAGGGTAAAATACAGCAAGAAGAAAAGGCCGACCGCTCCGAAAAGTATCCACTGTCCCCCACCGAAAAACCAAAAGACAAATTCGGTCATTGGAGGAAGATGTGAATCAAAGCCTGAGTATAGTGATCTAAAATGTGGAATCAAAATCATTCCGAACAGGATCGAAAATAGTGCCAATCCCATCAAGAGCAGACCCGGATACAAAACGGCCGAAAGCGATTGGTTCCAAAGTCGACGCCGCTCCTGATCGAGATAGACCAACTGATGGAGCAAGACGCTGAATTGTCCGGTCGACACGCCCGACTCGATCAGTTTGCGGACATCACGAGGGAGTTTGAACTGAAGCTTCACCATCGCGTCTTGGAGCGAGTCGCCCGCGTCCAGCCGATCGGCCAAGGCACGGATGGCCTGGGCCTTGCGTGCGGAAGGCAGCTCGTCGGCGATCGCACGGAGGCCGTCCCCAAGCGGGATCCCCTGCTCGGCCAACCGATCGATATCCTCGAGGATCGACATCCCTCGAATCGAAGGGAAAGCAGGATTCGGATTCGGAAGGATCGCAGGCTGCTCCGGCTCGAGATTCTCCGGTTCGGCGATCGAGGTCGCTTCCATAACCGGTTCGGCATCGACCACCGTATCGTCCATCGTATCGTCCACCAGGTCGTCCGGCAAAAGCTCTTCGGTCACTTCCCAAAGGACCATGTCTTGCAGCCCGCGACCCTCGGCATTGAGTTGCTCACGAGCCGCCTCGGCATCTTCGGCGTTGATCCACCCGGTCACCGCATGACCCGAGGTATCTTTGGCCGTATATTTAAACTTTGACATAGGTTGAACCTCTTTTTACAAAAGGCATCAAGTTTAACCGACGAACATCGTTCGTCGCGTTTGAGTAACTTCAGGACGCGCCGGACGATGTCCGGCGGCTAAACAAAAACCACGAAATTTTTCGTGATACAAACTAACCGCTTAAGTATTTCAACAACGTGACGTAAGGGATAAACAGCCAGAGCACGTAAAGCAAAACGGCTCCGCCTGCGACCAGGCCGGTCAAAATAACAGGCGTATATTGTCGCAACAGGCAGGACACGCTCTCCGCCTGGAGTTTGTAGGTTTCGCTCACATGCTGAAGCAGGCCGACGACATCCCCTTCTTTTTGGCCCATCACCAACGCCCACGATGCCAGCGGCGGGAGCCCGAGCTCGCGATAGACCTGAGCCGAGACCTGCTCACCCTTCTTCAATTTTTCGTTCAGCTTGGTACATCCGTTCACCAGCCAGGGATCTCCCACCGACTCGCCGGCAAGTTGCAACGCCTCGCCCAGCGGCACTCCACTTTTCAGCAGCAGGGTCAAGACCTCGACAAACACGCTCGAACGAACGTTGCGCATCAGGTGGCGGCTCCATGGCAACATCGCGAACATCCCGGAAAAGACCGAAAGCCGAACCAGTGTCAGGTTCCGCCGGCCACGGTTGAGGATCAGTGACAAAACGAAAAACAAAATAACACCCATCGTGATCCAAAACACCGGATTTATGATGGAAAAAGTGTTTATCGACAAAGGTTTTGAACGATCCAAGGCCATGTCGTTGAACATCATCTGAATGTTCGGATGGATATAGATCGTCAAGAACAAACACCCGGCGATCGCCACCCCCAGCACGATCGTCGGATAGATCATGCTCGTGAGGACGAAATCTCGCGTGTCTCGAATTCGGGCCAGGGCCACCGACAGCGATTCCATCGCCAAGGTCAATCGGCCGGACCGCAAGCCGGCACGTACTACCGCACGGTAAACTCGCGGAAAATCGGACGCGTGTTCGTCCAACGCCTCGTCCAGCGAACGCCCTCGACTCATCGATGCGGAAAGCGAACGGGCGATCTTCCCCAAGTGGCCCGGCAGATCTTCTCCGAGCAGTTGCAAGCCTGAATCCAGCGGCACATTCGCACGGACCAGGGCCACGATCTCCTCGTGCAGTAGAATAAGCTGTTCGAGCCTGATCGTGCTCTCCGGCTGAGTTTTATTAGATTCTGTCATGAGTTTTTCTCTATTGTAGGAATAGTGAAAACTTGTTCATACAAAAAGTACATACTAAAGCCGAAATTGGGACGCTAGTTCCTATTTCGGTTCCGACCCGGAATAGGGCACGCTTCGCGGCCCAATTCCGGCTTGGATACTTGTAACTTTAACTACCTGAGATTCACTAAACGCTTCCTAAAATCCGTCGCACTTCCACGGCGGAAGTCACACCGTCGCGGACCGCGTCGAGGGCACGCTCTCGCAAGGAGACCATGCCTGCCTTGACGGCAAGTTGTTCCAACAGGGTCGACTCCTCGCGGGAAAGGATCGCGCGTCCGACTTCATCGCGGGCAGGCAGCAAAAGCTCCGCCAGCGGTACTCGGCCGGTGTAGCCGGTCTGGTTACATTTCGGGCAACCTTGCGCGACTCGCGATCGTTCGAGCGGCAGCCCGAGCCGATCTTCTTCCGCCTCGCTCCAGGTGGCACACTCACACAACCGTCGAACGAGCCGTTGCGAAAGGATCCCGAGCAAACAGCTACGTAATAAATAGGGTTCGATTCCCATGTCCGATAAACGACTGATCGCCTCGGCCGCACTGCCGGCATGGAAGGTCGTTAATAAAAGATGTCCGGTAAGCGAGGCACGGAACGCGGCCTCGGCCGTCGCGGCGTCGCGGATCTCGCCGACTAAAATCACTTCGGGATCTTGTCGCATGAGGAAACGCAAGCCACCGGCCAGATCGAGACCCACCCGTGGATTGACCTGCGACTGGGCCACCCCTTCGACGACCATCTCGATAGGATCTTCGATCGAGATGATACTCCGACACTCGTCACCCTCGAGCGACGCGGTGTGGACCAGCTCTCGCAAGCACGCATATATAGTGGTCGTCTTCCCGCTGCCCGCCGGCCCGGTCGCCAGGATCGCGCCGGCCGTATGTCGGAGCAGGTCGCACAACGAATCTTCTACTTCCTTGGGGAAACCGAGTTCCGGAACCGTCTGATACTTTCCGACCGTCGAGAAAACGCGAACGATGGCCCTTTCTCCAAACAGGGTGGGGAAGGTGCTCAATCGCATCTGGATTTGGTCGTCCGTCTGCTCTTTCAGGAAACCGTCTTTGCGAAGGTGCCCTTCTTGAGCCGTGTCGGTCTGATAGGTCAGCAGCCCGGCCAGCACCTTCAGCCGAGCGATCAAGTTCGGAGCAATCGAAACGGGAAACACATGTCCCCGATGAAGCACACCGTCGAGCCGGAACCGGACCTCCATCGAATCTTGCCACGGTTGAAAGTGGATATCGCTGGCACCGAGGCGATAGGCCGTATGGAGTAAAAGATCGATTGCCTCAACGGCAAAGGTATCGCTCGAGGGATCCAGTCGCTCGAACTGCGTCGCTAGAGAAGCAGCCAGACCAGGTTCGGAATGCGCATTGCGCAAGGCGTCCATAAGACTCTCATTTCTGTTCCGCCGCATGAGAAGTGTCTCAAATCAGACTTCATCATAACCGTTTTCTCGACAAAATACAAGTTCTATATGAAATTAACGGAAACTGTTATGCATCGCGACCAAAACACCCTCTTTCGGGTGGATCTCCTGGCAGCAGAGTCGCAAGATAGGTAAAGATTTACGATTATGTGGAATTTAACGAAAGTTCCGATTGGGCAGCGTCGATACTAGGTCTGAATCACTCTCGGTAGCCAGTGCGCCGTGAGATAGACACAAAAAATCACGAACAACCCCCGCTTTTGGAGGATATTACCGTGAAAGGGCACATTTCCGTTAGCATCGTGGCTCTGACAGCCGTGGCGATCTGGTCAAGCTGGAACTCCGTCACACAAGCACAAGGATATCAATCCCGTCGCACCCAGTGGCAACAACGGGTTTTACAAGACACCAACCCGGGCATGACACCTGCGGCGGCCTTCGGCGACGAACCGCTGTTGGCCCAGCGAGAGTATCCGCTCAATCCGGTCCCGTCGAACGGAACTGGACAAGCGCCCAGTGTGCTCGACCCGGTCGGTCCGACTCATACCTATAACGACTGCGGATGCGGTGGATCCTCGTGTAACGAATGCGGTGACTGTGGTGACTGTTGCGACTGCGGCCCCACCTGTGGCCCTACCTGCGATGCGTGCGTATGCGGTTCCTGCGAATGCTGCTGCTACGATCAGTACACCGGGCTCATCCCACCGGGAACTTTCTGCCGACTCTTGCGACGCTGTGAGTTCTTCGGCGGTGTCCACGCCTTCAAAGGACCGGTCGATCAAGGAAGTAACGGCAACTTCGGCTTCCACGGCGGTGTCAACCTGGGCGGTGCGCTCGGGGGTTATAATCGAAACGGCTATCAGCTCGGCGTGAGCGTCACCGGCAGCGATTACTCCGGCTCGACGATCATGGGCGAAGATACCGGCGACCGAAAACAATTGTTCTTCACCGG
>JASFHG010000217.1:0-6637 GCA_050123355.1 Planctomycetia bacterium | reverse complement strand
ATCCTGCTCCCGCTGCAAGAGAAAGACGGCTCCTGGTGGGACTACATCCTCTACGACTACCACCAACAATACGGCACCGCCCTGACCGTCATGTCCCTCATCCGCTGCAAGGCGGAGAAGTAGGGTGCGTCCGGACGCACCTTTTGAGAACTTCCGCTGGACGACAGTATGGACACACGTTTTTAGCCGTCGAGCTTGCTCGTCGATTGGAAGTGGTGGTTAGAGGGCATTTCAAAACCTCAATTTGGACTACAAGCGATCTTTTTGTTTACTGGACTTCGTCGCAAAAATTTCGCCATATCGCCCAATATGCCTGCAATTCTGCTCCTTGCCGGCAAAACAAAAATCCTCGCTTTCGTCTTCAAAGCAGGTTTTGAAACGCCCTCTAGGCTCTTGGCAATCCAAAGCGACGATAAGTCGCCGCACTCCAAAAAGGTGCGTCTCGACGCACCCTACGGTCCGGTTGAAATGGCCGGGAAAAACGGGTATGATGACCGGACTATGAACTATCTGCCAACACCGATAGGGCCGGAGGGGCTCGTTGATGAGACGCTGATCCATGAACACTTCATGCAGATCGCGCTCGAGGAAGCACGGGCCGCCTTCGATGAAAAAGAGGTGCCGGTCGGCGCGGTCATCGTCCACGAGGGGCATATCGTCGCACGGGCACACAACCAACGCGAACAGCTCAAGGACCCGACCGCGCACGCCGAGATGATCGCCATCACGCAGGCGGCCGAGTCGCTCGGAAGCTGGCGGCTGGAAGGGTGTGCGCTGTACGTCACGCTCGAACCGTGCCCGATGTGCGCCGGGGCGATCCTCCAAGCACGGATTCCGACCGTCGTCTACGGGGCGACCGACCCGAAAGCCGGCGCGGTCGACTCGCTCTATCAACTGCTCGGCGACGAACGGCTCAACCACCGCGTCACCAATCTGGTCCGCGGCGTCCTGGCCGACCGGTGTGGCCAGATCCTGTCCGAATTCTTCCAAGCACAACGCGCGATGGGCAAAAAGTGAACCAAAACGAGCGGCCTTCCCAAATCGTCGTCCAACTCACGTCGCCCGGCCGGGGTGCGGTGGCGACCGTCCGCGTCGAAGGGCCGGACTGCGTGGCGACCGCCGATCGGTTTTTCATCGCCCATAATAAAAAGACGCTCGCCGACACGCCGACCGACCGGCCGGCGGTTGGCCACTTCCACTCGCCCAGCTCCCCGGCGGCCGAAGAGGTCGTCGCACGCCGCTGCTCCCCTCGGGCCGTCGAGATCCACTGCCACGGCGGGACCGCCTCGGTCTCGCGAATCGTCGCGACGTTCGAAGCGGAGGGCTATACACCGATCACATGGTCCGAGTGGATCGAGCGGGAAACGCCGAACCTGATCCGGGCCGAGGCGTATCGCGACATGGCCGGTGCCAAGACCGAGCTGACCGCGACGCTTCTCCTGTACCAGTACCAAGGCGCGCTCGACCGCGAGATGGAACAGATCCGACAGATCGACGACCCGATCGAAAGGCACGAGCGGCTCCGCACGCTATACGATCGGTCGGCCTGGGGTGCGCATCTGGTTCGGCCTTGGCAGATTGTCCTGGCGGGCAGCCCGAACGTGGGCAAAAGCAGTCTGATGAACCGGCTCCTCGGCTACGAACGGACGATCACCGATCCGACGCCCGGCACGACCCGCGACCTGATCCGTGGCCCGAGCGTTCTGGCCGGCTGGCCGGTCGAACTGATCGATACGGCCGGACTGCGTGATGGCGATCACCCGGTCGAACAACAGGGGGTCGAACGTGCGTTGGGCCAACTCCAAGTGGCCGACCTCGTCCTCCTGCTCCTCGACGCGACCCGCCCGCCGACCGACGACGAGGTGGCCTTACTCAACTCGCTGGCCGAACAACATTCGGTACGGTTCCTGGTCGTCCGCAGCAAGTCGGACCTCGCCCCGACCCGCGACCCGTGGGGCCCGTTCGCCGACACCCCGGCTGCAACCCGCGCGATCGACACCAGTGCGACGACCGGCGACGGCCTCGACGACCTGACCGCCGCGATCCAATCGTTCCTCCTCCCGCCGACACCCCCGGCAGCCACCCCGATCCCCTGGACCGCCGCCCAAATCCAAGCGATCTGCGCCGCGCTGAAAAACCTGAACCCCGAGCCCTAACCGCCCATTTCCCCCGCGAAATCCTCTACTTCTTGACGTTTCCCCCGAAAAAGTGTACATTTTCACCACCGCCGCCCGACAGATCAATCAGCGGCCAGCTTCCAACTTCCAACACGCCCCGGTAGCTCAATTGGATAGAGCAACGGACTTCTAATCCGTAGGTTGTGGGTTCGATTCCCGCCCGGGGTACTCGGTTTTCTTATGATTTCTAGTGTCTTCTAGTGGCCAAATATAGACACGCTAAAGAGTTATGGCGATTCTTTTATGGCCGCTCGCCGCCCCCTTTTCGGCATCCGCTTTGGACACAAATGTCCAGAAATGACCAGAACTGGCCGCTAAGTTGGTGCCCTTTTTGGTGCCCTCTATGATTGGTTGGGCTGGCATTATTCGGCTGTTCCATTCTTCCCGACAGGACGAAAAGTCCATTTAATATGCCGTTTTGTCTGACCGGCTGGCAAAATTTCTAGCAAAGGGTAGAATCAAAAGTGTGACTGGCAGAAACTCCCCTATATCGAAATCGAGCACAAAGACGGTGTTCAACGTACATTCACGTAAAACCTGATAAGAATAGTTTCCAAATGCCGGTCACCTTCACTATTTTTAAGCTACCTCTAGCAAGAAAATGGCATTAACTAAAACCACAAATAGTTTACCAGTTTCAGAAAAGTAGATTGATATCGCCTGACATGCTATGGCTTTATCGTTTACAATCGCTACACTGAAACTTATCAAGAATATATGCGAAACATATAGAACACGAAAACAGGATAATCATATGCCAAAGAAAGATAAAGAACGGACACAAAAGAATAACACACCACTATTTGATCCGATACAAGAAGAGCTAGAAGGTTTAGGTGAAAATGAGGATGGTGGTCTTGGTGAGTATCCGATTGACACATTACTAATCCGAAAAGAAACACGTACCGTTTATGATG
Organism: Planctomycetia bacterium; assembly: GCA_050123355.1. Lineage (GTDB taxonomy): Bacteria > Planctomycetota > Planctomycetia > Pirellulales > Thermoguttaceae > JASFHG01. Next base: position 3,543 of record JASFHG010000217.1, on the reverse strand, counting down.
TTGTGCGACGGATCAAACGAGGCGACTTCATTATGGACCCAGATTTCCAACGAGACTTCGTTTGGTCATCTGATAAACAAAGTAAACTAATTGAATCGGTACTAATGCGAATTCCTCTACCAGTTTTCTATTTAGCTGAAGATAAGGATGGCAGAACCATTGTCGTAGATGGTTTACAGCGATTATCCACTTTTCATCATTTTTTAGAAAACAGGTTTTCGCTGGAATTACAAAACCAAGAGGCATTGAACGAAAAAAAATTTGAAGAACTGTCACCAAAACTACGAAATCGTGTCGAAGACTGCAACTTAGAACTTTACATTATTGACTCCAAGGTTCCCGAACAGGCGAAACTTGACATCTTTGAAAGAGTCAACAGCGGTGAACTGCTTACACGACAACAAATGCGTAATTGTCTCTACGTAGGACCAGCAACAAAATGGTTAAAAGGCGAAGCAACTTCTGAATTATTTCAAGAGGCCACAGGAAAGAGCTTGTCAAGCAAAACGATGCGAGACCGAGAGTTTGTTAATCGCTTTTGCGCATTTTTTCTATTAGACATAAACAACTATAAGGGGGATATGGATAGGTTTCTCGCTGAATCACTCCAATTAATGAACAAATACTCAGAAAAGCAATTTAACGATTTATCAAAACAACTCAAGACCACACTTCAAAATAATCAGATGCTTTTTGAACGTCATGCTTTTCGCAAGCATGTTCCGGGGCAAACTCAGCGAAACAGTCTCAATGCATCGCTGTGGGATGTAATGTCAACAGGATTGGCACGTTATCCAAAAGATCTTATTGAAACAAAAGCCAAAGCCGTGCAAGAAGCTTTCTACAACCTTTTAAATAACCATGAATTTGTTGATGCTATTACCTATGGCACTAATACTGTTACCAAAGTAAAACGTCGCTTTAAACTAGCAAATAAAATGTTCAAGGAGGTGCTCGGGTGATTTCTAGAATTGATTTAGAACTATTTAAGTGTTTTAAGTTACTTAAGCTTCCACTTGAGCCATTGACGCTTCTTACTGGCGCAAATGCTTCTGGAAAATCGACTGTATTACAAGCATTAGTTTTGTTGCACCAAACAATCCTTAACCATGAATGGTCAAATCGCATTCAACTGAATGGTACAGAACTAGAACTCGGAACGGCCACTGACATTGTTGACAAAACTTATGGACGTCGTCAATTTGGCATTGCAATTATTGACAACAACTGCTCTGTACAGTGGAAATTCAACTATGGCGACGACAAGATGTCTATGTCTGCCCCAGTAGAAACCGTAGATGTTAATGGACAAACTACTGAGAATCCCAAAAAGCTGCGTTTTTTGCTTCCCGAAACATTGACACCTCCCGAGGAAAATCTTGCTCAACGACTACGATCATTGACGTATTTAACAGCAGAAAGGGTGGGGCCACGAGATGGATATCAACTACAAGACCCAATCGCTACGCAAGTTGTCGGCCCCCGTGGCGAAAACGCCATAGGACTTTTATATCAACGCCGTGATGCAGAAGTATTATCTCCACTTGTTTTAGAGTCTGCTCCTCCAACCTTACTAAAACAAGTAGGGGAACGCATGAAAACTTTTTTTCCAGGAACGTCATTAATTGTGCAGCTTGTTCCCCAGACAAATATAGTTACTTTGGGATTGCGAACATCGGATGCTACTGACTTTCATCGCCCCATTAACGTTGGCTTTGGTCTTACACAAATATTACCGATAATAATTGCTGCTCTAGCTGCACCTTCAGAAAGCCTATTGCTAATCGAAAACCCTGAAGTGCATTTACACCCTGCTGGACAAGCTCGGATGGGAGAATTTTTAGCAGAAGTTGCCGCCGCAGGAATACAAGTGTTACTTGAATCCCATAGTGATCATATACTGAATGGCATTAGACGTGCAGTAAAAACAGGAAAAATGCAGGCCGACAAAGTGGCTCTGCATTTTTTTAAGCCTCGTCATGAAGAAGACGAATTAAATCCGCAAGAAGAAAAACTAGTACAAGTAATAAGCCCCACATTGGACAGTTCGGGTAATATTGATCATTGGCCTGAAGGATTTTTTGATCAGTTTGATAAGGATCTCAATTATTTTGCTGGATGGGGAGAGTAAAGTAGTGGATTTCTTCATGAATGACTGCTCTATTCATGGTCAGTTCTACGCAGTAGGCGATTTTTTTGAAGCAGTCGAAAAATTGATGACAATTCGCAGAAAAATAAATCAATCTGGATTAGAATTGTTCTGCCATCGAAATACCGCACTTGCCCAAGTAACTGCAAATCTAAATATGCCACAAGCCATTCAAAGCATGCCACGAGATAAGCAACTAGCTTGGATGTCATGGTTAACTAAAACAGGACCATATTGGGAGGATAATCGATTACACCCACAAGATGAATGGCTAGAAACAGGAAACGAACAAATTGTTACAGACACAGCTATTGGTGAAGCTGCTTTTTGTAAATTGCAAGGATTGGAACGCGAACTTGTAAGCGTCAATCCTTCAAACTGGACCCACAATCCAATTCTGGTGACATGGAAAATCATTGAGGGAGAAAAACCCAAAAGCACTAATATTGAAATCAGGAACTATTGGACGCTTGGAGACATTTCGCAAAAGCTCGAATCTTTACCCTCAAACTTTGACTCATGGAAGTCTCTAGAGACTCATGTTCGCCGTGCATTTGATGTGTTAGTGTTTTCTGATGATGCGTTCGAGCCATTAAAAGGACATCCATATTCGCCTGGAGCAGCTAGCCGAATAAATAAATTGCTTAGTGTGCTAAACGAGTTGCGTAAAAGCTACGATAGCAATGGAACTCGCACATCTGAGGGTAATCGAATCTATACAGAACACTTTACAGGTGAAAAATCATGGTTTTCTAATTCTTCAGAAAGTGAAATTCATAGTTTTAGAGATAATTTAACTTTTCGCCATCCTGAACAAACCGATCAAACGATCTTATGTTCTTGGCATGGCAAGGTCAAGACTCCTCAAATTAGAATCCATTTCTCATGGCCTATATCTGCTACTACCAATTTATATATCGTTTATATTGGCCCAAAAATCACCAAACGCTGACAATATGCCTTTTCGTTTTTTAAACTAACTGTTTCTATCTCACATGACTCTCCCCCTCCAGCGAAATCCCGTTGATCGCCGCCGCGCGTTCGTCGGTGGAGACTTTGGAGTAGATGTTGCTGGTGAGTTTGGGGTCGGAATGGCGGGCGAGTTTTTGGGCGAGTGCTTTGGCGTTTTAAAGGTTTATGTGGTCAAAGCACTAGGATGAGGTTGACGTTGCGGCGGCAGAGGCTGGTAATGAACAGGACGCGGTTGGCGTGGAAGTCGGCGACGCCGTCGGGGGTGGCGTAGGGGATGCCGGGTGCGAGTCGCACGGACGGTGCGTGTCGCACGGACAGTGGGCGGTGTAAGGTCCACGTTCTCTAGTCCGTGACGAAATAACGTACAGGGCGAACTAAAGACTCGGGGGCGAACTAAAGACTCGGGGAATCTTTTTCGGGGA
>JASFHG010000216.1:0-6638 GCA_050123355.1 Planctomycetia bacterium | reverse complement strand
AATAGACGATGCTTGGGACGCGTACAACCATTCTGGGGTAAAAAATGAATGCTTTTCTATGTCTTTCTTGAGTGGCCAGTTTGACGGGAAAATAAGGAAAGGCCTCCAAATAGTTACCATCTTGTCGGTCGTAAACCATATTCTCACTACCGGGCTCCACAACATCTACCAAAACCGCTTGCCACTGGCTAATGGTGAGCAGAGAAAGCCTTGCCAACGGAAGCGAGCTCGTTTCTCGGTGCGTTCAGCCACCCACAAAAAACGTCCCCTCCTTTCAGAAGAAGGGGACGTTGGGGGATGCGTTTTCAAAAACGCGGTTTATTGAGGATGGTGCGGGTAAAGTTGGGGTACCTCCTTAGAACTTATAGCGAGCCATCCATTCGAGACGCGTTAATTGAGGCATCGTGGCTCCAAGATAACCGGTCTTCCAGCGACTGACTTCCATACCAAGCTCGAAGTTCTTGTTTAGGTTGTAAATCGCATTGAGATAGATCGACTGGTTGTACGAACGATAGCCGCCTGCCAAGTCCTGGTTGATTGGATCGTCAATGGTATAGCCACAATGGCTCCTCAGACGACTGCTCCATGCATATTGCAATTCAGCCCAGCCACCAACCGAGCGAATCGTGCCGCCTGTGGTCCGGTTGATACCTTGGTTGATGCCGCCAAGGAACAACGAGAGGTTTTCACCGACGAAAAATTCGGCACGAGCCGTCAAACGACTCGTGATGGGAACAACCGCATCCACGTTACCGGACCAGGTAATTCGCTCAACGTTATACTGAGGATTGACCGGGAAATCAAAATCGTAGTTTTCTTCTCCAATGTGGCCGGAAATACCGATGATGACCGGTTTGCAACCTTTTCCTCTGTATCCCAATGTCCAGCCGATACGTCCTTCGAGGATGGGCCATTTGGCGTCATAATCGACGACATCGTCGGTGGCGGAAGCGTCACCATCTATAGCAATTGAGTGGTTGATCGAAAACTGCAACTTGGTTTGCATGCGATAGGAGTGATTGAGGGTTCGCTCAATTCGTACCTGTGGTCGACGGTAATTCAAGTTACCGGCACAGAAAGCAACAGCATAGTTCAGGGATCCCGGGTTCAACGGGGAAATAACATCCCATTCCTGACCAGCCAGGAGACGCCATTCATGGTTTTTCATTTCAATGAATGCCCGCCGCAACAGGACGCCCGGCTTATTGTAGTGTGCAAACTGACCCTGGAAGTCAAATTCTACCTGACCAGCTGTCTTGAAATACCCACCGAGGAGACACGCATTCGGACCACCAACGATCAAGCCCAAACGGGTCGATTTGGCGTCGATACCGAACTGCGGACGATCTCCATGTACATGAGGCCTAGCCCACAAAATGTAGTCAAGCCGCGTGGCTGGATTCGTGACATACTGGACGTTGGTTTGGAAGAAACCATACGGCGTGATGGTAAAATCACCTTTCTTCCAAGAGTTCTTCTTGATGAAGGCCGCCATCTCCGGTCCCATGGGATCGAATTCAGGATCGCCTGCTTCCATGAGTGGGTCTTCAAATTTTGTCAGAAGCGCCGGGCTACTGGCCGACGGTTCGAGGGTTGCCGGGATCTGCTGTGCAGATTCGACCGGCGGCAGTGGTCGCAATTGGGGCGACGGTTGATAAACCACGTTCTGTTGTAACTCGTTGAACGTGTTACCAAATTGGTAGGGCTCTGCAAGTGCGGGTGAAAAAAGCAGAGCGATTACCAGCAGTGATAATAGGCTAGAGTGTCGCAAGATGAATTCCCCTTCCATGTGATATTCGTTTGTGACTTACGCAGTGGCCCAATCGAATTGCTTACCGCATATTCGAACTGCGCTTTTCCTAAGGTACTTCAGTTGGCGTCCGTTCTCTTGGGCATATTGCTCAACGCCACGATCTTGGATCGTCAATACGATTACAAGAGATGAAACGGAAAAACACGGCAATGAATATATCCGAAAATTTGCCTAAAGTGAGGAAGGGTCGTGATATAAAAAACAAAAAGACGGGCTAGTTAAACATTGCGGGTAGGCTACTGGAACGATAATCCGAAAGGTGCCCCCAAAACTACCTAGATTAACTTTCAATGGAAGAATTCTGAACTTTTTTAGAAGAGAACGGCAATAAAATCTACCGCAAAATCACCCTTATCGGAATAGCTTTACATTATCAAAATCGCATTTACCAATAAATCTGGTTTCTGTTCAGGTTGCGAAGGCACTTGTAGTCACTTTTACGGAAGCAGGCTTCACCACTAGTCCCGTATTTTCACCCCCGCCGCTTGCATTGCTTCGACGGCTCGCTGGACATCGCCAGGCGTCAGGTCGACGCCACGGCACCCGTCCAAGATCAGTTCCGTCTGGAATCCAAGCTCGATCGCATCCAATGCAGTGAACTTGACACAATAGTCAGTCGCCAGGCCGAGAATGGAAACGGCAGTGATGCCATTTTCTTTGAGATACTCGCCCAGGCCGGTCGCATGTTGACGACCGTTGTCGAAAAAGCCGCTGTAACTGTCGACCGTTCGGTTCGTCCCTTTCGTAAAAACACGGGCGATACGTGCCGTATCGAGCGTCGAATCAAACTCGGCCCCCGTCGTGTCCTCCATGCAGTGGTCCGGCCAAAGCACCTGCGGCAAACCGCCCAACTCGATCACGTCTCCCGGTTGCTTTCCGGGGTGTTGTGAAGCAAAACTGAGATGGTCCGCCGGGTGGAAGTCCTGCGTAGCGACCACTAGGTCGTATTCCCCCATGAGTCGGTTCGCTACCGAGGCAACTTGATCCCCCTCCGCCACGCCAAGCGGGCCGCCGGGAAGGAAGTCGTTCTGGATATCAACAAGTATAAGGGCTCTCATTGGTATTAGTTCGCTTTAAAGGAAAAGTCAGGCCGGTGAACAGGTGTTCGCTGCCGGTGAACAAAATTCGGCTTATTCTTTCAAGGCCCGCAACTCGGCCAATTCTTTCTTAAAACCGCCAGAAAGGATCGGGAATCGGCACCAGGTCTTCGGGTCGAGGTTCTCGTCGTCGAGATGGAACGACGGGGCGTATCGCTCCCGCTTCCACTGATTTCGGGCCCAAAGCTGGAAGAAGCGTTCTACCCAGGTGCGTAATTGCTCGAAGGTATAGTCAGGGAACTGGACCTGCATCTGCCGGAAAACGTCCAGCGGTCCCAGCTTATCACGGATCGCCGCTCGTTCGACCGCGTCAAGCAGCTCGTAGGGCATCAGGTCGTCCTCGTCCGTCTGGCCCGACTCTTGCGGACGGAGCTCGGCGGTCGGCTGCTGGCGGACAATTAAATCGGCGGCTGGCAACGGCCCCACTTCCGATGGCCCTTCGTCGCGGATCCAGACGAGCCACTTGCGGATGAAGGCCTTGTCGATGCCCGCGATCGGGGCCAACCCACCACAGGTATCGCCGTCCATCGTCGCGTAGCCGACCGCCGCCTCGGAACGGTTGCTTGTCGACAACAGCAGTGCCCGGTCCAGGTTGGCCATCATCCACACGCTGGGCCCTCTCGCTCGGGCTTGGATGTTCTGGAGCGTCAGGTCGTCTCGCTCCCAGGTCAACTCACGCCCGATCCCGCCGGCCGCGAGTTTGATATACGCCTGGACCAGTGGGTCGACGTCGAACTCGAGGTGCCGAGCTCCGATCTCCTTGGCGATCCCGGCCGCAGCCTCGCGTGTGGTCTGAGAGCTGTTTCGGGTCGATTGATAGACGGTCGTCAGAAGCCGGTCGGTAATCTGGTCGACATGATCGACATCTGCCAGGGTCAAGACATACACCAGCTTTTTAAGAAATCCATCTAAACCAAGCTGATCGACACCAAAACGAATCGCCAGATGGACCAGGATCGCGACGGTCGCCGAGTCGGCCCCACCGCTGAGCGAGACGACGAAACCGTGACTGTAGCTCTTGCGTAGATAGTCGAAAAGCCCCAAAGCGACGGCTCGGGCGAACTCCTCCTCTTTCACGCGGTTACCTGTCTCCCAAGTAGGCTGGGCGGACGTCGAGGCAGTCGGCTTCTGTTCGGGGAAGTGAAAGCCGACGGACGGAACGATCTTGGGCGTCGGGCCGTTGCCGGGCTGAACGTTCACGCTCCGCATCCGCTCCATCCGCGTGGCGTTGATGTCAAGCGTCGCAAACGTGACGGTCCGATCGGTCATCGCGAAACGCTTCCCCTCGGCCAGCAGCTTCCCACGCTCGGCGATCAGCGTCCCGCCGTCGTAGATCACCCGACCTGCCTCGTTTCCGAGCAGGTTGGCGTAAATGTACCCGGCCCCGAACGATCGCGAGCTCTCCTGGACCAAGCGGCGGCGGGTCTCTTGCTTGCCGAACGCGAAGTGACTGGCACTCGGGTTGAGGATCAGGTCGACCGCCGCCTCGACGAGGGTTCTCGCCGGTCGGCCGGCGACCCAGGCGTCTTCGCAGATCTCGAACCCAATCCGGACACCGTCGAGGTCGAAAATCAGGTCGCCGATCGGATAGGTCGTTTCGCCAATCAAAATGTCCGCCGTCTTCCCCTCAGGCCACGCCTTGAACCACCGCGGCTCATAATGGATCCCGTCCCCCGCCAGGTTCCGTTTGGCAACCAACCCGAGCAGTTTCTGGTCGACGACCATCGCTACACAGTTATATAGCACCCCGTTGTGCATCAGCGGCAGCCCGACCGAGACTGCCATGCCGGTCGTATGTGGAATGATTTCCAAAAGCGAGTCGACCGCCCGCTGCTGGACGTCGGAAGAGAAGAACGCGTCCTCGCACCCGTAGCCGGTCGTACAGAGCTCCGGCATACAAACGATCGACGCCCCGCCTGCTCTCGCCTTCTCTATCGCGGCAAGAATATTTTCCAGGTTCCCGTCCCAGTCCATCGGCGTCTGATTAATAGCAACCGTCGCAACTCGAATCAATCGCATGTTGGGCCTTTTTTGTTATTTTGTTTTGATATGGTTGAATTAGTGGTAATTTTACAAACAGTGTACGCGTTCGTTAGCCGCGTGACTTTATGTCCGCGATTATGTATCCATGTAAAAACCAGCGTGGCGTTTTTTGTTCCCCAGTCGACATCCATTTCCCCTCGTCCCGAAGGGACCTCGGCGCGTAGCCGGGGGTTTCAACCCCCGGACTATTGGCCGCCACCACCATTATAAGCCCTGAAGGGGCGCAGGCGAAAGGAGCCACCTTTATTGCTCTGGCCGGATAAATTGAGTTGCATGTAAGCAGCACAAAAACGCTTGCTTATAGTGAAACAGCCACTATTTGGAACGATTTTCACTACCATTTATACGATGCAACGCGGGCACGGTTCATTTTATCTTGCCAGCACTATAATCAACCGGCAACGGCCCTCTGCCTACAGTTGCTTTGATGCGGGCAGCTAATTTTTTGGTAAATTCTTCGAAGTTGTCTTCTTTCCAGAAAATCGTATTGATTTGCTCGACATCAAAATGAAGGCGGCGTCGACTGTCCTCATCATCTCTGCGTGTATGGATTACCTCTTTTTTGAGACCACGAGCATACCCTGCTTCCCAGTAAACACCACCTCGAACACCATTTTGGGTTTTGGGTTCTTCTTTGTCTTCATCGTTTTCCGGCAAGGTTGTAAAATCAGCAATCACAAATTTCGCTTCGTTGATTTGGTTAATAACTTCGTCCATGATGAAATTATTGTGATGCGTTTCGATGACTGTAATTTCGTCGGTACGGTATCCGGTTTGCCGAAGTGCCTCACGAACTGCTTCGCGATATTTGTCCGTACTCTCGTTATATGCCATGGCAACAAAACAGGTTTCTGAGTTTTCGGCTTGTTGGTCATGGAGTTCAGAAATGCGTTGCCAGCCTTTAGCGGTGATTCGTAAAGGCAATTCGTCTGCAATCAAGTTGGAATCACCGCCGGGAAGAATTTCGTACTCGCTTCGTCCTGGTGCTTTTTTAATGTATCCCATTTCATCCATTAAATTAGCTAGCTCACGAGCTGAATTCACGTCTTTGCAAAACATGATTTTTGGCGGCAAGTAATATTCAGTCGTACATGCATTGCTGGATATATCCACTGTTTTTGAGATATCTTCTCTTACGTAATTTTTGAAGTTTAGTAATGCTCGATCTATTTTTGCAAGCGGATCGACAGGAAATGATTTGACCCAGTCCTCATATTCATAGCAAGGATAAGAAGAGTATTGTGGCTTTCCTTGATCTTTCATATAGAATGCAATGGTATCTAATTTGTCCTTCAACTTTCTTTCATAAAGCAGACAGGCCATCTTAAAAAGCGTATCATGATACCTCTCTGGGTGTTCTTGTTCAATTTTAATTTGCCTGAATAGAGGCGAATGAAAGTAAATGTCTCCACAATCTTCGCAATAAATTTTGTCTCCGGTAAGTCCTTTTCGCACATTGTCACGAGTTTCGTAATGACTATGGTCTTTTCTTAAGCCAGGAAGACCACAAATTGGACAATTTTCGGACATATCTATTCCTTTCGCCTGCGCCCTTTCAGGGCTTTGATTTTGTTTTTGTGCCGTTTTCCGGGGGTTGAAACCCCCGGCTACGCGCCTGGGTCCCTCCGGGACGGAAAGGGGGGAGGTTGAATGGTTTTGGTATAAGCGCCGAACAAGCTCGGCGG
>JASFHG010000215.1:0-6650 GCA_050123355.1 Planctomycetia bacterium | reverse complement strand
TATAGCTTGATGCTCAAACTGTCCCTGCGGCTGCGATGGTTGGTCGTGCTGTTTGCGATCGGTTTTTTCGCATCGAGTATTTATATCGCCGGCTTTATCGGCAGTGAGTTTATTCCCCAAGCGGACGAGAACCAGTTCAACATCCAGGTCGAGGCCCCGATCGGGACGTCGATCGAAGCGAGTGACCGTCTCCTGGCCGAGATCGAGCGACGTGTATGGCAGCAGTTGCCGGACGGAGTGGTGACGGATGTCTTTACCACGATCGGTTCGGGCGTGACGGAAGAAGTTCACAAGGCGACCGTCCTGGTAAAACTCGTGCCGAAGGCCGATCGCACCCAGTCTCAATTCGAGCTGATGGATCAGGCTCGTGGGTTGCTGGCCGATCTCAAACAACTTGACTTGAGTGTGGAGGTCGTGCCGCGTATCGCTGCAAGCGGCTATAGCGTCGCCCCGTTCCAGTACTACATCGGCGGCACCGATCTGAAGGAGATCGTCGAGTTCTCCAAAAAAATGGAAAAGGAACTTGTCGCGTCGGGTATGCTCATCGACATGAATTCAAGCTGGAACGAAGGCAAGCCGGAGTTGCCGATCATTCCCAACCGCCAGAAGGCGACCATGATGGGAGTCTCGACCCGGGACATCTCCGATGCCACCTATACGTTGATTGGCGGGAGGGACGTCTCGACGTTCGAAGACCACGGTAAGTCGTTCGACGTTCGTGTCCGTCTGGCACAGGAAGATCGCGATCGGATCGACTCGGTCCTTTCGATCCCCGTCCGAACCGGCTCGGGAGAATTGATCGACTTGCGCAACGTGGTCGATTCGGCCGAGCGACTTGGTCCGGTCCAAATCGATCGACGTGATCGGAAACGCCAGGTTACCCTCATGGCCAACATCGCGCCGGGCAAGGTCCTCGGCGACGCGATGACCAAAGCACGGGAGATCGAGGCGAAGATCGGCGTGCCCGCAACCCTGGCGACCGGTTTTACGGGCGAGGCCCAAGACATGGTGGAATCGTTCGGCTATATCTTCACGAGCATGTTTCTCGCCGTGCTGTTGATTTATATGGTGCTAGCTGCCCAGTTTGAAAGCCTTATCCACCCGTTTACGATCATGATCACGTTGCCGCTATCGATCACAGGTGCACTCGGCGGTCTGTTCCTTGCCGGGTCGACGATCAGTATTTTCTCGCTGATTGGTATGATCATGCTCATGGGTCTGGTGACGAAAAACGCGATCCTTCTGATCGACTACACCAACCAGCTCCGTGCTCAAGGGATGGAGCGAAACGAGGCGATTCTGCGTGCCGGTCCCGTCCGACTCCGTCCGATCATGATGACCGCGATGTCGACGATCGCCGGTATGTTGCCGGCGGCACTCGGGATGGGCGAAGGGGCCGAGACTCGGTCCCCGATGGGAATCTGTATCGTCGGCGGGATGGTGACGTCGACCGTGCTTACACTGGTTGTGATTCCGGTCGTTTATACGATCCTCGACGATATTTCTCGCATAACGAAGCGTTTGTTCTCGATCGTTCCTGGGGCGTCGTCTGAAATTTCACAACAGATGCCTGCTCTTGCTGCGGAAGAATCAGCACCTCTCGAAGAAGAGGTTGCTTACTCTTCGGATTTGGAAGAAAAGCCCATCCTTCGATTGGATACTCACGAGCCTCAGTCGAGCCCGTCAGAAAGTTCTGCTCGTACTGCAGAAAAAAGTTCATGATGGATAAAATTGGTCCAATCATGGATTTATTTCGCATTTCTGTTCTTGTTTGTGCAAAAGGAAATCTTATCTCAAGAAATTAAACACCTCCCGGGAGGGGTAGCTACGCAAAAAGCATGGCAAATTACGCAAATCGAACGCTTTGGGATTCGACTTTGAACGTCTTGTCGCTTATAGTTAGAGGTATTAAATGAGACTTTTGGTGTGGGGCTCACCCAAAGTCGATTCTGATCCTCCGTCAGATAAAAAATGCACCGCATTTTACCCCCTAGAACTCCCTCCACTTTGTTTACCGCTGAGTCTGTATTTTGAGTTTGCAACGGACGGTTTTATAGCTACTCAATTTCGGCTCCTATTGTATCCTTTTTGATAATCCCGCCAAACTTTGAAGAATGAGGAAACTCGATGATGAAACATCAAGCTACACGTACATTGGTCGTTATGACGGCCTTTCTTATGTTTGGAGCGATGGCCTTTGCCGGCTCGCTTCAAGAAGGTTCCCACAAATTTAACGGTCCGTACACGGGCGAGAATCTCAGCTATGTGAATTTCCCGATCGGCGGCCTGGGATCCGGCATGTATTGCCTGGAAGGAACCGGTGCAATCACTCAGATGTCAGTTGAGCATGAAATGGAATTCTTCAATAATCCGTATTGCTACGCGGCGGTTACGGTGCAAGGGAAAGACGGTAAGAATACGGCTCGGGTTCTCGAAGGCCCGTTGGCAGATTGGAAACATTTCGGAATCAAAGGGGCAGCTAACGGAATGAGGCATACCACGTTCGGTCTGCCCCGTTTCCGCAAGGCTACCTTTTTGGACCGGTTCCCCTTCGCGACGATCGATTTGAGCGATGGAAACGTGCCGCTTAAAGTACGAATTACCGGTTGGAGTCCGTTCACTCCGGGCGACCCTGACTCCTCGGGCCTTCCGGTCGGTGCGTTGGAATATACCTTTACGAACACGTCGGACCAGCCGCAAAAGGCGATGTTCTCTTTTAACGCCGAGAACTTCTTCGATCGGAAAAACGGTTCAATCGGTTCGATCCCCGACGGTTTTGTGCTTTATCGAAAACAGGGTAAAAAACGTGATAAGAGCAGTGCATTTGCTTTCTTTATCGACGGTGAGAAAGACGTGATCGTCGACCACTGTTGGTTCCGAGGCGGTTGGTTCGACAAGAAAACCGTTACTTGGAATAACATCGAGAACTTTGCGATCCCGAACAACCCGCCGGTCCAACACGCCGAAGGTGCTTCGCTGGCCGTGCCGTTTACGCTGAAGCCGGGCGAGACGAAGACGATCCGCCTGATGACGGCCTGGTATGTGCCGACGTCGAAGGTCCGATCCGGTGCCCGTGCGAAAAAAGCCACGCCCGCTTTCGAGACCGGCCCCTCGAAGGGAACGGCAAAGGGACAAAACACAGTCTCCGGTTTTCTCGGCCACGGGCTGGTCAATTCGTTTGATCCCAAGGGAGACGGCTCGATCGGCACGCTCACCTCGCCCGAGTTTACCGTCAACAAAAAATATCTCCACTTCCTCGTTGGTGGCGGTGCCGCCAAACATACCGAGTACGTGGGCGTCTTGGTTGGTGACAAATTAGTCTTCAAAGCGTCCGGAAAAGACTCGGAGACGTTGAAGTGGGTTACCTGTGACCTGTCCAAGTATCAAGGCAAGAAAGCCAAGATCCAAATTGTGGACAATTCCACGGGCGGTTGGGGTCATATCATGGCCGATGAATTTATTCTTTCGAACTCGCCGATCGCCACCCTGCGAGATGGCAACGGCAATGCCATTACCGCCAAAAAGGGACGGTATGACGTGCTCGCCGACTTTGAAGGGAAGGATTTTGGAAAATGGGTCGCCGAGTCCAAAGCTGAAAAGGCTTGCGATTCCGGGACGTGTGCCGGCGGAGAATGTTCCGGTGGAAAATGTGAAATCGAAATCCCCGACTACTATGTTCCGTGGTATGCCACCCAATTCAAGTCGGTTCACGATGTTGCGCAAACCTGGAAGGACCGCTATGACGAGCTACGCAAGCGAAGCGAGACCTTCCGCGACGCGTTCTACGACTCGACCCTCCCGCCCGAGGTGATCGAAGCGGTCGCGGCGAACCTGGCGATTCTGAAGTCTCCGACGGTCTTGCGTCAGCATGACGGCCGGCTCTGGTGCTGGGAAGGATGTTGTGACGGTCATGGTTGCTGTGCCGGGTCGTGTACGCACGTGTGGAACTATGCCCAGGCGATCTGCCACCTCTTCCCGTCGATGGAACGCTCCTTGCGACGGACCGAGTTCAACGAATCGCAGACGCCCGAGGGCCACCAGACGTTCCGGTCGAACCTGCCGATTACCGAAGCGACTCCTCATTATCACGCTGCCTCGGACGGCCAGCTTGGCGGGATCATGAAGTTTTATCGCGACTGGACCATCTCGGGCAACGACAAGTGGTTGAAGCGAGAGTGGCCCAACATCAAAACCAGCTTGAATTACATGATCAAGAACTTCGACCCTCGCCATACCGGCCTGCTGGAAGAAGAGCATCACAATACCTACGACATCAACTACTTCGGCCCCGACGGCCACTGTGGCAGCTTCTACCTCGGAGCGTTGGCCGCGGCGATCGAAATGGGCCGAGCGGTCGGTGATGACGTAAAGCTTTACGAAGAACTGCTCGCCAAGGGCAAGAAGCGGATGGTCAAGGATCTCTTCAACGGAGAGTATTTTATCCAGATCATTCAAAAAGAAGGTTTGGACCATAACTACAAGCGTCTCAACCCGGACTCGCAAAGCAAGGCCTATCGCGAGATGGCCAAGAAGATCAGCGACCAAGGACCCAAGTACCAGTACGGAAACGGTTGCCTCTCGGACGGCATTCTTGGATTGTGGATGGCAAAGGTGTGTGGTCTGGACGAAGAGATCATCGACGATGAACTGGTCAAGAAACACCTCAAGTCGGTCCACAAGTATAATCTCAAGAAGGACCTCAGCCGTCACGTCAACCCGCAGCGGCCCACGTTCGCGATGGGTGACGACGGTGGCCTGCTCCTTTGCACTTGGCCGCATGGCGATGCGTTGATCATCCCGTTCGTCTACAGTAACGAGGTCTGGACCGGCATCGAGTATCAAGTGGCCGCTCACCTGATGTTGATGGGCTGCGTCGACGAAGGGCTCGACATCGTCCGTGCCTGCCGCAAGCGATACGACGGCGCACGGCGCAACCCGTTCGACGAGTATGAATGCGGCCACTTCTATGGCCGTGCCCTTTCGAGCTATAGCATGCTGCAAGGCCTGACCGGCGTCCGTTACGACGCCCGGACCAAGACGCTGTACGTCGACTCGAAGGTCGGCGATTTCCGCAGCTTCCTTTCCACGGCGACCGGCTTCGGCGTCGTCGAGCTGAAAGATGGCAAAGTGACCGTCGACGTCCGACGCGGTTCGATCCCCGTCGAAAACATCGTTGTCGGTAACAAGAAATAAGAAATTAAGAAATATCGAAACGACTTTTGGAAATTCATGTGAACTGAAAGATATAAGGAACTCAAAATGATGACTCCCCAATCAAAACGTATTTTTATTGTGGCAACAGCACTTTTCATGCTGACCGTCCTGGCGATGCCTTCGATGGCCAGGGACTTTAACGCACCTTATACGGGCAAGAATTTGTCGTACGTCAATTTCCCGATCGGCGGGATGGGCTCGGGCATGTTTTGCCTGGAAGGGACCGGAGCGATCACCCAGCTGTCGGTCGAGCATGAGATGGATTTTTTCAATACCCCGTATTGCTACGCGGCCATTACCGTTAAAGGGAAAGATGGCAAAAATACGGCGCGTGTTCTCGAAGGGCCGCTGGCTCAGTGGAAATATTTCGGGATCAAAGGGGCAGCCAACGGGCTGGGGAGCACGACTTTCGGCCTGCCCCGTTTCCGAAAAGCTTCGTTCCTGGATCGTTTCCCGTTCGCCACGATCGATTTGAGTGACGGCGATATCCCGCTCGGAGTAAAGATCACCGGCTGGAGCCCGTTCACGCCCGGCGACCCCGATTCGTCCGGTCTTCCGGTCGGCGCATTGGAATACACGTTCACGAATACGACCAATCAAACGCAGAGTGCGATTTTTTCGTTCAACTCGCAAAGCTTCTTTGATCGAAAAGGAGGTTCGATCGGCTCGATCCCCGACGGTTTCGTCATTTATCGGAAAAAGGGAAAGGATCGCGACAAAAGCAGTGCGTTTGCTTTCTTCGTCAAGGGCGAGAAGGACGTGACCGTTGACCATTGTTGGTTCCGGGGCGGTTGGTTCGACAAGAATACGGTGACTTGGAATAACGTGGAAAAGGGTACGATTCCCGACAACCCGCCTGTCGAGTCGGACGCGCAAGGGGCGTCGCTGGCGGTGCCGTTCATGCTGAAGCCGGGCGAGACGAAGACGATCCGCCTTTTGGAGGCCTGGTACGTGCCGACGTCGAAGGTCCGATCGGGCAAGCCGAGCAAGACGCGAAAATGTGAGTGTGCCGATGGCAAGTGCGAGGTCAAAGTGCCCAAAACCTACGTGCCGTGGTACGCGACCCAGTTCAAGTCGATCTATGATGTCGCGAACAACTGGCGGAATCGCTACGATGAATTGCGCAAACGGAGTGAAGTCTTCCGCGACGCGTTCTACGACTCGACCCTCCCACCCGAAGTACTCGAAGCAGTCGCGGCCAACCTGGCGATCCTGAAATCCCCCACGGTGATGCGTCAGCATGACGGCCGGCTCTGGTGTTGGGAAGGATGTTGCGACGGTCGCGGTTGCTGTGCCGGATCGTGCACGCACGTATGGAACTACGCCCAGGCGATCTGCCACCTCTTCCCGTCAATGGAACGTACCTTGCGACGGACCGAGTTCAATGAGTCGCAGGAACCCAGCGGACACCAGACGTTCCGCTCGAATTTGCCGAT
>JASFHG010000214.1:0-6681 GCA_050123355.1 Planctomycetia bacterium | reverse complement strand
GGTCACTTCGTAGCCCTTCTCGGCCGCGTCGTGGACCATCTCGACCGCCTCGGAGATCTGATGGATATAGCAAGCGACACGGATCAAGTCGATCACGCTTTCGCTCTTGGGCAGTACGTCCTTGCTCCAGTCCGCCTTCCCGGCATCGATCATGGCCGAAAGCTTCAGATCGGTCGGATTATCGCCGACAACACGGCGAACCGCCTCTTCGTCGCAGAATTTCCAATCGCCAAACTCGTCCGGGCTGAACAGCCGCTTCGAGTTTTTATAGCCGATTTCCATGTAGTCCAGGCCGGCATCAACCGAGGCCTGGTAGATCGCACGCACGAAGTCGTCACTAAACTGGTGGTTGTTGATGAGGCCCCCATCGCGAACGGTGCAATCGAGGACTTTCAGTTCAGGCCGATACGTGATCCAAGGTGCAGTGGACACAGTGCGATCTCCTAATACAGGCGACCTCATGCGGCGTCGATCCTAAACGGTTCCGCACATTGGGTCGCCCGTCTTGTTATCTTACAAAGTTGAATTATCCTTCGTTCGGTGCACCGGAACGGATGCGTGAACAAAGATCACACAACTGAATGGTCGTGTCGTGAACTAGTTGTTCTGGCTGGCCATTGAGGATAGCCGTTTCCAAATCACCGGCGACGGGGCTGATTGCGTCAAAGCCGTAGCTGCCTGCCGCGCCCTTCAGTTGGTGGGCCATGCGAGCCAACTCGTCAAGGTTGCTCTCGTCCAGCAACTGCATCAAGCTGGTAATCCGGTCCGGCATCTCGTCAACAAACATGTCAACGATGTCACAAAGGTCAGGATCGGTGCCAAGCGAAGAATACAAGTAATCTGATTCGGTCGAAGAACTCATTTTGATTCTCTCCAGTCCAATGGGATCAAAAAATAGGATCAGGCCACGCATGGCGCGGCATTGGTGGCTCGAATTATAACCATCTGTCGAAACATAGGTTATTTTTCCGGAGACTGGAAGCAAAAAATGGCATCGAGGGGTAATTCCTCCAATAAAAACAGGCCTCTAGAGTTCTATTCTAATCCCTTTTATCCTTCTTTTCACCACCCCCAATAGTCAACCACCCCCTCTTAATCGCTACGACTGTAACGCCTGTAACGATTACAGCAACTTTTGCAGGCATTCTTTGAGATTACCGCCTAACTCTCTGTTACGGATAACAACAAAACCGACACCACCCAAAACGATAAGCTAATCTTCAGACGTAGTAAAACCCTATGTTGTATTGAGAAGAATCATCATGTCTACACAAAAAGTCAAACGCAAAAAGTACTTCATCGACCCCCAAGTTCAGGGTGCCTTGATACGCCGCATCGTCACGTATTGGCTCGGCTGTCTGGTAGCCCTATTTGTGACGCTCTGGTGGTGGAGTATCTTTATGTTACCGAATCGACCGATCCTGTCACACATGGATCAGGTCTGGCCGACGTTTGGACCGGTGCTCTTCACGTCGCTGTTGATCGTTCCGCTGATTATCTTCGACACGATCCGACTCAGCAACCGATTCGCCGGCCCCATGCTCCGGATGCGTCGTACGATGAAAATGTTGAGCGAAGATCGCAAGGTCTTCCCGCTCCATTTCCGCGATAACGACTTTTGGAATGAATTCGCCGAAGACTTCAATAACATGCTCTCCCGCGTCGAAGCCGATCGCCGGGCTCTGGTCATCGAGTTAGACATGGAACGGGCCAAGAACAATGAACTGGCCATGGCTCTCACTGAAGAACATTCCGTGAAACAGAATGTAGAAACTGCCAGCACGGCGTTGTAGGTGCTTATAAAAAACAAAACCGCCTTTCAGCCCGGCCGTTTGTAATCGACTCCCTTTCCGGTTGCAAATGACCGGGCTGAATTTTATGGGGATCAGCTCTCCGTTTCCCAGAAATCTCGAACAATCTCGACAGAGCGGGCCTGATTGAGCGTTTCGATATGCTCTTCGAGATCCTGCCAGCCTTGCAAAGCATCGCGATGAAAAACGCCCGAGGCAGCCGTATACTTCGCTTCGAGATCGACCGCGTAACTCATCCGGCGGACCGTATGCCGCGGCTCGACAAGCGTGATCCGATCGGTGACCGTCAGGTGGTCCGCTCGTCGCTCAAATGTCCGCTCCAGTTGGATTCCGCTCGGACGGCGACCGGTAATCAAGCGTCGTTGTAAGAGCCGCCGCACCAGCCCACGACACCATCGGCCCAGCACGACCATGAATCCGAAGAGTACGATCTGCTTCCATGGCGTCGCCGTTTCAAATTGGACCCGGTCTAACAGTCCACCTACTCGGAGCATCCAGCCATGGTCGACCGATGCGTCGTTGAACTGGACCGGTCGGCTATGGTCGTACTGCTGGGAGACATAAATCTGGCCATCGGTGGTCTCGATCACCAAGCCTGCGTCGGTACTCGTTAGCCCCGTCGCCTGCGACGGGATTTCGTAGCATTTCCGGTCGCAGGCGACCGGGCTAACATCCTGCTCCGTTTCCGTCCGAAAGCCAAAAAACTTGAAAACACCCCCTCGGGCCGCCGAGATAACTGCATGGATTGCGTCAGTCCGCTCGACAAGGATGCCGGCCGCAGGGAAGAAGCGAGTTTCGACCGCCGGTACATCTTCAGTCCCCGCTGCGGGACACTCGGGCGAAAAATCTCGCCATGCTTCAAGCATCGAGGCAAGCCGATGGGCATACATCCGATCGTCGGTGAAATGAGCCACCGTCCCCTGCCGAAGACTTCGTAAAAAACCGTCTGCCAACTCGGCCGCCGCTCGATCCTTTCGTGCAAGAATCTCCATACCGTGCGGATAGAAGTGCCGCGTGCCACGGCTGCCATACTCGCCGCCAAATGTGTCGTCCGGGTGTAGAAAATAACGGGCAAAGCGGACCGCTCGTCGTAGCGGCTCGTCGAGGGTCGCGTCGTTGGTGATCGCTTGATATTGAGCCAAACAATCGATCGTCACGGTCTGATAGCCGGGATCGGCACCTCCGTACTCCTCGAACCAACCCTCTTCATACTGCCAGTCGAGCACCTGACGAACTCGGGCCTCGGCCGCCTGTCGGAAACAGGCCTCGCCGGTGATCTGCCACGTTCGAATCAATCCCAACGCAGCCAATGCATGGTGATTGGTCAACCGACCTGACTCTTCATGCTCGGCGATCCAATCGGCTCTTTTCATGAACCAATTGACCAGCTCCGGATCGTCCAACTCCAGAAGCTGATATGCTCGTGTAGCTGCCTGAAAAGAAAACACGGCCGCCCCGAGGGCCCGTTCATAGGGATAATAGTCGTCGCACGACCCGTCGGCATGCGAGTTTCGAGCGGCAAACCGGATGCCGGCCGTCGCCAACTCTCGGAGCAGCGGCTCGCCATGCCAGGTATTCCCGGGAAACGGAACGGTCGCCACCAGAGCCAGCGGCAAAACCGCCTCTTGATACATCTCCGACGGAAAACCGCTCGTGCGATAGTGCCAGTACTCCCGATCGAAACAACCGTAGGTCTTCCGCACCGGGCAACGATCGACCGCCGTGAGCAATCGGGGGACCGCATCCAAGATACAAGGAAGATACGCATCGCGGAGCGTCGGGTCACGTTGCCGGCAATCGTTTGTCATGGCTTCTGGTTTTATCGTCGATGGTGGGCGACAATCACTTCGGCCAACAGCCCAATCATACAGGTCATGAACCCGGCCGTGAGCATGATCAGATCCGACTCTTGCATGCTGCCGGTCAGGAAAAAGCTCGCGAGGCTCTTCACCACCCCGAGCCCGGTCACCAATCCGGAGAGAGGCAAAAAGACCTTCAGCGGCCGGAAATAAAGGACCATCCGCAAAACGGTGCTCAGATAAGCGGCCGTGTCCTTGATCGGATGGAACTTGCTATGCCCAATCCGTGGCCGGTAGCTGATCGGGACATATTTCACGGAATAACCATTCGTCAAAAAGGCAAGTGTCATCGTCGTCACACAGCTGAACCCGTCCGGCACGACCCAAAGCCAAGGGAGCATCGCGTCCCGCTTGAACGCCTTGAGGCCGGTATTCAAATCGGGGATCTTATGGCCGGTCAGATAGCAGGCCAGCTTGCGGATGAACCACTTCGCCGGACGACGCAGCCAACGGATTGTCCCCTGCTCACTCGTTCGGGCACCGTTGACCTGATCATAGTCAGGGAAGAAAGGAAGTAGGTCGAGAATGCAATCCGCCGGATAGGTCCCGTCGGCATCGAGCATGACGACGATTTCACCCTGTGCCTTGCGGATCCCAACCTTACGCGACGCGCCCGCCCCACGATTCTCGGGCCGACGGATGACACGAACATCACAAACCGAACAGTTCTCGGCAAAACGCTCGGCCAACTCGACCGTCCGGTCGGTCGACGCATCGTCCACGACGAGAATCTCGAAGCGGAAATCCTTATCGATTTGCGTCTCGGGAGTGAGAGCCTCGACCACCTCGCTGAGAACGTGCTCGATCGCCTCCTCTTCGTTATAGGCGGGCAAGAGCACCGACAGCTTCAGCACGGTCGATTTTGTCTGAATCGAACGGCTCTGCGTCCGTGTTTTCAGTCCTTCCATGTCTCGCGGCCCTCCCGGCCGGCAATTTCCTTAATTTCCATAAAAAAACAGGACCAGACCTCCACAAAGGAGATCTGATCCTGATTGTAATCGGTTCGTCCCATTTGACCAACCCCCTTCTCAGGAAGCGGGTCAGGACGACTCTCGGCCAAAACTACTTCTTTTCGGCGGGAGTCGGTTCGGGAGCGTTTTCCGTGGTGATGGTGCCGGTGACAGCAGCCGGTTTGCAGCACTCGACGGGAGCACAACAGGCCGGTTCGCAGCAAGCGGGCTTGCAGCACTTACGGGCAGCACGACGGGCCTTGATGCGGTCAAGGAGCGTGGGCTTCTTGCAGCAGGGATCGCAAGGATCACAGCAGGCGGGCTCACAAGCAGCCGGTTCGCAAGCGGCCGGAGTACAAGGAGCGGGCTCACAGCAGGCCGGTTCGCAGCAGGCCGGTTCGCAGCAAGCGGGCTTGCAGCAACGACGGGCAGCCATACGGGCCTTGATGCGGTCAAGGAGAGTGGGCTTGCAGCAGGGATCGCAACAGGGATCACAGCAAGCGGGTTCACAAGCAGCCGGTTCGCAAGCGGCCGGAGTGCAAGGAGCGGGCTCACAACAGGCCGGTTCGCAACAGGCGACGGGCTTGCAGCAACGCTTGAAAAGCGGGAAAACCTTGCAGCACTTCGGTGCACAGCAGCAATCCGGGGTGCAAGCTTCGGGGGCACAGCATGCCGCGGGAGCGCAAGCATTCTTAGCCACAACGATGTTGACGGCCATCGCTTGGGCAGCAAAAAGGCCCACGACCGCCACGAGAGCAATGCTCAAAACGAAATTACGGTTCATTGAAAAACCTCCAGTTAAATAAAACAGGTACCGTAGCGTTAAGGGACTTATACTAACTCCAGCTTCTTTACTCACTCGCCACCCATAGGGATAACCCGAGCTCGTGATTCGGCCGGACGCTGATATGTCAGCTTCAATCAACATTCACGAACCATCGATTCGCGTGAGCCAATTGCAGTTGAGCCTCCTTACACTTTTGCCGTCATTCCTATTGACCATCCCCCCCTGACGGCGTCACAAAGGGAAGGTTTACTTACAATAAGCCTAAAAAACACGAGAAAACACTCGTACTTCCCAGGCAGCACTGTCAACTCTAAGTCATTTTTACGGGAAAAAACAGAGAGTGACTAGTCCTAAAACCATAAAATGGGTGAATTTTTCTAAATATAGAAAATGTAACGATTTTTACTAATAGGCTAGCAATCTTTGGAAGGCTGTCAAGCGGGGGACGTAACATGGGGCCAATTTCAGGGAAGAAATCGATCTCATACCCCTTTGCTAGGCCCAAAATACCAAGGGGATTGGCATCTTGTCGTAGCACTCAACCGGAAAAAACACGTAGGCCGATCAAGTATTAACTTGGGATCATTTTACCACAACCGAAAGGCCGTGCAACTAGAAAAGCCTTAAAAATAAGGCCATATTGCGAAAAGAAAAGACTAAAATCGCTTAAAAACACCCCCAAATACCCTATTTTAACATGCGAGCAAAGGACTAAGCGTCAAATGTATCGAGAATTTCCTTCGGAGAATCTGACTTGGTCGCCACCGGTATATGCTTCGAAATAACTACTTCGATCGCTTCTCCATCGTGGCGACAAACCTTATTTCTACCAGCACCTTTCGCATCATAGAGAGCCAAATCCGCTCGAGCGAGAATCAATTCCCCCGAATCTCCCACCAGGGAAGAGGCAACCCCCCCGCTTACAGTGATCGGAAGTCGTTCTTCGACAATCTCACGAAGCCGCTCCGCGAAACCGGCCGCATTCTCCAACGCGGTACCCGGCATGATCACGATGAATTCTTCTCCGCCATAGCGGCCCACAAAGTCGGTTTGTCGCACTTCGCAATTCAGCAGTTGCGCCAGGTCTTGCAGAATTCGATCCCCTTGAAGATGTCCTTCCTCGTCGTTGATCTTCTTGAAGAAATCGACATCGAAGATCGCCAGCGAAAAATCGGAACCATAGCGTCTATGCAACGCCATGTGGTTGGCAAGAATTTCATCCAATGCACGACGGTTACCGACACTGGTCAACGGATCGGTACGCGCATCGGTAA
>JASFHG010000213.1:0-6684 GCA_050123355.1 Planctomycetia bacterium | reverse complement strand
CGTTTTGCGAAAGTTTTCATCGGCGTTGCAATACTTTTGGTGCGGAAGCATCATCCCAAAAACGTCGAACTTCGTTCGACCGCTAAACATTGAAAATTACGAAAATTGAGAAAGAAAGCGATCATGAACCACACGTTATGTGAAAATATCCACTGGGTCGGGTTCCTCGACTGGAACATCCGCGATTTTCATAGCTACAATACCGAGCATGGCGCGACCTACAACGCGTATTTGATCCTCGACGAGAAAAACACCCTGATCGACACGGTCAAGGCCCCCTACGTCGAGACGCTGCTTGAGAATATCGCCCAATATGTCGAGCCGACCGCGATCGACTACATTGTTTGTAACCATGCCGAGCCGGACCACGCCGGGGCGCTCGGCAAGACGCTGGCGGCCTGCCCGAACGCGAAGCTGTTGTGTAACAAGAAATGTCTGGCGACCCTCTCCTCCTACTTCGATACTTCCGACTGGAAGGTGCAGATTGTTGAAAATGGCGAGAGCATCTCGCTCGGAAAACGGACACTCCAGTTCATGAACACTCCGATGGTTCACTGGCCCGAGTCGATGTTCACCTACGTTCCGGAAGAGAAACTGCTCTTCTCGATGGACGCGTTCGGCCAGCACCTCGCGACGTCCGACCGATTCGATGACGAGGTCTCGCTCTGCGACGTGATGCGTGAGGCGAAGATCTACTACGCCAACATCGTCCTTCCGTACGGCCTGCAAGTGACCAAGTGTCTCGAAGCGGCCTCGAAGCTCGACATCGAGATGATCGCCCCGAGCCACGGCGTGATCTGGCGGAAGTATATCGGCGAGATCCTCGAAGAGTATCAAGATTGGGCCACCGGGCGGGTCCAGCCGAAGGTGCTGGTCCTCTACGATACGATGTGGGAGAGTACCCAGCAGATGGCGCAGGCAATCTACGACGCGGCGGTTTCCGTCCCGGGCGTCGCGGCCGAGCTGATCCACGTCCGGCGGATGGACATGACTCATATCGCGGCCGAAGCGATCGACGCGGCGGCTATCGCGTTCGGCTCGGCGACGCTTAACTCGCACATGATGCCGACGATGGCTGGGGTCTTCACCTATTTAAAAGGGCTCAAGCCACCGGTCCGCGCGGCCGTCGCCTTCGGCTCTTGCGGCTGGGGCCGTGGCGGTGCCGAGCAGCTTGACGCATGGCTCGACGAGGCGAAGTGGCCCCGGGCGCACGATATGATCAAGGCGAAGTACCGCCCCGACGCCGATATCCTGGCTCAGTGCACCGAAGCTGGTCATGCCCTCGCCCAAGCGGCGCTCGAAGCGGCTGAGTAGGGTGCGTCTGAACGCACCTTTTGGCTTGCGTAAAAGGTAAATTTCCCCCCGATCCGACTCTCTGCTGCGCAGAGAATCGGCTTGGAAAAATGGAGAATCGCCACAAACGTTTGCCATCAGTGCGTTCAGCACCAACCAAAAAAGCCGATCCTCTGCTTGCAGAGGGTCGGATCGAGTAAAAATTTTCCCTTTACGTTTGCGTCAACAACTTAGCCGTCGAGCAAGCTCGACGGCTAAAAGATACAAAGCTTGGCGGTTTAAAAGGATATGAAACGATGCCGAAAATTCTTGCGACGGACTTGGATGGAACCCTGATCCCGCTGCCGGGAAACCGTGCGAATCGGGCCGACCTCGAGACGCTCGACCGGCTGCTGACCGAGCATCAGATCGAGCTGGTCTTCGCCACCGGCCGGGATTTTGCACTGGTCGAGGCCGTAATCGAGCAAGAAGGACTGCCGACGCCCGACTGGATTATCGGTGACATCGGGACCAGTATCTACCGGCGTATCAAAGACAAGAACTACGAGCTGGTCCAAGCCTACCACGACCATCTGGCCGAGATCTCTTTCCCGATGGATCGACTCCGCGAGCGGCTCGCGTCTCACCCGAAGCTCCGGATCCAAGAGCCCGAGAGGCAAGGACCGTTCAAGCTGAGCTACTATGCCAAGCCGGACGAACTGCCGGTGCTGGTGGACGAGCTGAAGGCGATGCTCCGTGACGAGGAGATCGCTTGCACGCTGATCGACAGCCTCGACCCGGCCGCCGACACGGGCCTGATCGACTTCCTGCCGGAGAAAGCGTCGAAGGCCTACGCACTCGACTGGTGGCACAGGCACGTCGGCGTCTCGCGGGAGGATATCATCTACGCCGGCGACTCGGGCAACGACTTGGCCGCGTTCGAGGCCGGTTATCTCACAATCGTCGTGCGCAACACCCGGCCGCCGATCCAACAGATCGTCTTCGACACCCACCGTCGACGTGGTTGGTGGAAACGGCTTTTTTACAGCCCGTCCTCCGCCACGAGCGGCGTGCTTCAAGGCTGCCGCTACTTCGGTCTGTTTCCGATGCCTGCGAGTGACCCGAGCGAAACAGACGGCGACCTGCCGACCTCGCTCGGGGCGACACCGGTCAACTTCACGAAGACCTTCTTTCGTGTCTGGGCACCGAACCAAGAGGAGATCCATCTGCATATCGAGCCCGAAGCTGGGCCGCTGAAGAAAAACCTGCGACAGAAAATGACTCGTGACGAGGCCGGCTACCACACGGCGGTCGTCGACGCGGTTCTCCCAGGCGATCGGTACGGCTACGAGCTGGACCACGGCAACGTGCGGCCCGACCCGGTCTCGTTCTATCAACCCTACGGCGTACACGACCGGTCGATGGTCGTCGACCACCATATGTTCCCCTGGCAGGATCACGAGTGGTCGGGCGTTGCGAAGCGGGACCTGGTCATCTACGAGCTGCACGTTGGGACGTTCTCCACCGCCGGGACGTTCGACGGCGTGATCGAGCGGCTCGGCGAGTTGCGCGAGCTCGGCGTGACGGCGATCGAATTGATGCCGGTTGCCCAATCGGCCGGTCGGTGGAACTGGGGCTATGACGGCGTGAACCTCTACGCCCCTCGCGACACGTACGGCACGCCCGACGACTTCAAGCGGCTGGTCGACTCGGCCCACGAGATGGGGATCGCCGTGATTTTGGACGTCGTCTACAACCACCTCGGGCCGGAGGGGAACTACCTGGCCGAGTTCGGACCATACTTCTCCGAAAAACATGCCACCCCGTGGGGCCCGGCCTTTAATTTAGATGATCCCGATACCAGTCGCCCCGTCCGCGACTACCTCATCCAAAATGCGCTCTACTGGCTTCGCGAGTACCACCTCGATGGCCTGCGGCTCGACGCGATCCACCTCATGCTGGACGAAAGTATACCCCGACTCACCCATGAGCTGGCCGAGGCGGTCGCCCAAATGAAAAAAGAGACCGACCGGACGATCCACCTGATCGCCGAGACGAACGTCTACGACGAAGATTTTTTGAATAAGAGCGATGGTGAGGATGGAGGCTGTCAACAAGGCGAAAATCTCTTTGACGCGTGCTGGTGCGATGATCTCATGCACGCGACCTACTCGGTCGTTGCGCCGGACTTGTTGATGACGCATCGACCCTACCGTGGGCCGAAGGACTTGGCCGAGGTGCTCGAGTACGGCTATATCTATGCGAACTTGGAGGACAAATACACGCGAGTCACGCCCACCGAGCGACACCGGCTCCGGCCGGACGGCTCGAACCGTTTCCTTCCGACGCTGATCGCCAGCCTACAGACTCACGACGTCATTGGCAACCATCCCGAAGGGAAGCGGATCCATCAACTCACGTCGAAGGAGGTCCAACGGGCCGCCGCTGCGCTGATCCTGCTCTACCCGACGGTCCCGATCCTCTTCATGGGCGAGGAGTACGCTACGGAGACCTGCTTTCCGTTCTTCGCCGACTTCACCGACCCGTTTGTTCGTGACCAGGTCAACGAAGGGCGGCAACGTGAGTACTCGCACAACGATTGGACCCGCTCGCCGCTGCCGTGCAATCCGAAAACGTTCCACGCGGCCGTCATGAACGAAACGGGTGGCGATCGACAGATGTTCACATGGTACCAATCGCTCCTATCCCTCCGCCGTCGCGGCTTGGAAGAGGGCTGGCTCGCGCCCGAGAACTTGACGGTCGAGACCGATCTGACCCGATCGCTTTATATGTTCCATTACCGCGAAGGCGAAACCAACCGTCTGACCGTCGCCGTCCGCCTGACCGCTGCCCGCACAGACCTCCCCCCGCTCGACCTCCCGCTGACCGGCACCCTCCTGCTCGATTCCCTCCACCCGACCGCCACCCCCTCGCCGATTACCAAGATCCAACTCACCGTCCCACACGCGGTCAT
Organism: Planctomycetia bacterium; assembly: GCA_050123355.1. GTDB lineage: Bacteria > Planctomycetota > Planctomycetia > Pirellulales > Thermoguttaceae > JASFHG01. The sequence goes on along the minus strand of JASFHG010000213.1, from coordinate 2,438 downwards.
CGTGGGTTGAGAAATAAATCGGGTTTCTTTATAATCATTATTGCCGTCAGAGGCATTTTATTTAAGGTGTTGTTTGGGGTTTGGAATACCTTATCAAGGAATCAAGTATGAACTATGTTATCTTTGCGATCAATGTGCTTTTCGTTGGGCTTGCTTTGTTGGGGATCGTCTATAACGCAGTTTTCCCTTTTTTCAGGGTGAACATGAGTTGGCGGTTGAATCGCTCGCCTTATTAATATTTGTTCCTTTTCTCCTTATAGAACTTGTGTTGGAATGTGTTGGCGTGATTTTTAAACAATCCACATGTTTGCAGATTTTGGGAGTCCTTTGGGTGCTTTTGGCCGGGTTGATTGGATTCAATTTTGTAACCACTTTTGGGCTAATGCTTCTTGACGGAGTGGTGGAACTCAATCCATATTGGTTTGGCTTTGTCTTCGCGCAAGTCGTACCGATCATCTACGCTCTTTCGACAGGGATTTACAGGATCTGGCTGGGCAGGCAGTGGAATCTGGCCCGGTGGAGGGCGACAATGGAGTTGGCGGAAGCGGAAGTTATCTCTCAATAAGTTATCAGGAGTTGACATGAACTACGTATTCTTTGCGATCCATTTGATCGTTTGTTTTGTAGCATTGGCGGCCGGGATTGTTTTTGTTGGTGCGTATTTGACAATCGATGTGGATGCATCTGCGAAAGATTATTCTTTCCTGATCGGCGGTGCTATTGCAATAGCGGTCTCGATCGTGTGGTTGATTACTGAGTGGCATGCGTCGATTCACAGGCATATCGGTTGCTTGCGGTTTTTGGGCTTTCTTTTCCTGGTTCTCGCTGTTTTGGCAATATTGGGCTTTCTTGTCAATGTCTTCTTGAGCCTTTTTGGCTACAGTTGGAGAGTGGATGTCGATTCTCTGTTCATAGGGTCGATGATTTTTAGTGCTTTGTTTGCCTATCTCTTTCCGGTCGGTCTTTACCGATACAGACTCAGTAAAATATGGAGCCAGGAAAAGGCAAAACGAGAGTCGCAAGCGGTAACGGCAGAGGTCATTTCTCAATGAGCATCAAGGAGGCGAACCATTAATTATTTGAATTATGTTTTTTTTGGAATCAATTTTGCCCTTTCTTTTTTGACGTTGGCGTTCGGGCTTTTCATGATCGGGATGTTAATGACGCCGGAATTTTTTGATCCGGGGAAGTTTGGGTACTCTCTGACCATCGGAGGTGTCGTTTCGATTTTTTCTGCCGGGGCTTTGTTTTTGGAGTATCGTGGGACAATACGCAAACGTTTTCTTTGCATGCGGATTTTGGGATTTTTCTTGGTGCTCCTTTCGGTTCTGGCTCTTCTCGCTTTGGTGATCAATGCCATGGCGGCTTTCTTTTCTCATTATCGACTGGACGTTCAGTCTCTGGTTGTGGGTACGGTGTTTTATGGTGCCTTGTGTGCCTATTTTTTAGCGGCAGGCATTTATCGACTTTGGCTCAGTGAAAAATTGGGCCTGGCACAGTGGCGAATTGAAATGAGCGAGCTAATCGAGCTACCGGAGGCGAAATTGGATTATCGTAAGTGATGCACGTTCTCAAAACGCGCCGAACTTCGTTCGGCGGCTAAACGTTGAGAAAAACGTTTTATAACTCTGGTGCGGGAGCACCCCCACTTCGAAATTCGGCGTTCGGTGTTCGATATTCTGCGGTTCCTCCGGCTTTTCCTTGACTTTCCCCCCTCTTTCGGCGACAATAAAGGCTGGGACGATCTAGTCTATGGAGGCGTTGTCATGACACGTGCGGAAAGAGAAAAAGAGGGGATCGGACGTCGGGCTTTTCTCGAACGGGCCGGCATGTTCTGCGGTAAGGTCGGGTTCGTGCGGTCGGCCGCGTTGGGGGGGCTGATCTCAGGCGTCGTACCGATCGCGGCTTGGGCGGAGGACGAAAATTCCGGACCGGTCGATTGTGGACCGCCACCGAAGGCGAAGCCGCAACATCGCAAGGGGGGCGAAAGTTTCCCGCCGCTCCCGCTGCCGGTGACGCCGTTGCGTCGAACCGAGAAGAAACGCCCACCTGCACCGCCGCCACTGGTTGGCAAAATGTCGATGGGCCCGATCCGCTGGACGACCCGGGACGGCAAACGGGTGAAGTATCGCGACTGGATGACCGACCCGGCCGACGTGAACACGCTTCTAGGCTGGACCAATGACAAGCTCGGGATCCAGTACCGGTCGATCGAGTCGGACTTCAACCATTTTTCGTTCGACCCTCGCGAGCTGCCGGCGTTGCTCTTTGCCGGTCATAACAAATTCACGCTCACCGACGAGATTCGCGAGAGCCTAGCCCGCTATGTGATGGACGGCGGCATGATCATCGCCGACGCCTGTTGTGGGTGGAAGGATTTCACCGAGTCGTTCCGCCGCGAGATCGAGCTGATCTTCCCCGGCCGCCCGTTGCGGAAG
>JASFHG010000212.1:0-6705 GCA_050123355.1 Planctomycetia bacterium | reverse complement strand
GTAGGTTTTTTGAGATCATCGCTTATTGGGCTTCAACGAAGGAAACCATCGGATAATAAACATCACAAAATGATGCATAGTATTACCCCTTTGCTCCCTAACTTATGCATGCCTACCCCACGATGCATAACAAGAAAAAAACCAAAATCATGCACAAACTGTTCGCGTGCTAAGTAGTGCAAAATTTCGTAAAAAAATAGCTTTTTGTACCCATTAGGTTGAAAAACCAAACGGTCACTCAACCTCTAACTCCTAGTCTACACGAGTCGATTTTGCCTTTCAAGCATTTAATCGTTGTTTCGCGTGAAAAGTGCCGATTACGGTTTTGTGAAGTGTGAAATCGTATCCAAATTTATGATGCATATTCAAGACGTATGCCTACGCCATGTCCCTCATGCTTTTCGATAGAGCCTAATATAGAAAGAATAAAACGCAATTTTACTCAATAAAAATAAACACATAGGTATTGTTAAAAAACGGCTGAGTGAGAATAGGTGGACAACCGTATATGGATATTTATTTTTGAAAGATGGTTTGTGTCGTCCGGAAAGTAAGGTGTTCTTTTTTTCAGAGAGAATGTTCTATTGAACAGTACAGAAGGCACACAAAAAAATCCCCCGCGATTTTGAAAATCACGGGGGATGGGTAAAGTTGTTCAGGACGTGGCAAACGAGGCGTTTAAGCGTCGTCACCGTTGCCGTTTTCGTCACCGTTGCCGGTGCCCGCACCGACGGGGGTCGGCTGGTCGCCTTCAGGCTTCTCGGTTTTCGAGCCTTCAAAGACCAGTTGCTTCTTGTCGCCCACCTTCTTCGTTTTGACGGTGATCGTGTCCATGTCTTGGAACTCGCCCTTAAGCAACTCTTCGGAGAGCGGGTCTTCGATATTGCCTTCCAGGGCACGTCGCAACGGGCGGGCACCGAAGTCGAGGTTCGAGCCACGCTTGATGAGGAACTGTTTCGCTTCGTCCTCGAGGATCAGAGCCAAACCACGCTCGGCGAGTCGCTCGCGGACCTTGGCCAGTTCGAGTTCGATCACTTCGCCGAGGTCTTCCTCGGTCAGGTGACGGAAGATGATCACGTCGTCGACACGGTTGAGGAACTCGGGCCGGAAGACCTTTTCGATCTGTTCGTGGACCCGGTCTTTCATGCTGTCGTACGAAGCATCGTCGTCCGGCTTCTGGAAGCCGAAGGACGACTCGTTCTTGATCGCTTCGGCACCGGCGTTGGTCGTCATGATCAAGATCACGTTACGGAAGTCGACGTTTCGCCCGAAGCTGTCGGTCAAGCGGCCTTCTTCCATGACCTGCAACAACATGTTGAAGCAGTCCGGGTGGGCCTTTTCGATCTCGTCCAGCAAGACGACCGAGTAGGGTCGACGGCGGATCTTTTCGGTCAACTGGCCACCTTCTTCGTAACCGACGTAGCCGGGAGGGGCGCCAACCAGACGGCTGACGTTGTGTTTCTCCATGTACTCGCTCATGTCGATCTGGATCAGGGCATCTTCGTCGCCGAACATGAACTCGGCGAGCACCTTGGCCAACAGCGTCTTACCGACGCCCGTCGGGCCGGCGAAGATGAAGCAGCCGGTCGGCCGCTTCGGATCCTTCAGACCGCTACGGCTACGCCGCACGGCCTTCGAGATCGACTTGATCGCTTCGTCCTGGCTGATGACGCGGTTGTGGAGCTCCTGCTCCATCTGCATGAGCCGCATCGAGTCTTCGGTCGTTAGTCGGGTCAGCGGGATACCGGTCATCTTCGAGACGACCTCGGCGATCACGTCTTCGTCGACCACACCGTCCGCCTCTTGCGACTTGGCACGCCACTCTTCGATCACTTGTTTCTTCTTTTCCTTCAGCTTGTCCGCCTTGTCACGCAGGGACGCCGCTTTCTCGAAGTCCTGGTTGGCGACCGCTTCTTCTTTGTCGCGGTTGAGCTGTTCGACCTCTTCGTCGATCTCCTTCAGATCCGGCGGTCGGGTCATCGACTTCAGGTGGACGCGGGCACCCGCCTCGTCGATCACGTCGATCGCCTTGTCCGGCAGGCATCGGCCCGTGATGTAGCGGCCCGAAAGCTCGACGGCCGCTTCGACCGCGTCGTCGGTGATCTGGACGTGATGGTGTTTCTCGTATCGGTCGCGGAGTCCGCGGAGGATGTCGACCGCCTCGGGCTGCGTGGAGGGCTCGACCATGACGATCTGGAACCGCCGGTCCAACGCGCTGTCCTTTTCGATATATTTGCGATACTCGTCGAGGGTCGTCGCACCGATGCACTGGATCTCGCCACGCGACAGGGCCGGTTTGAGCACGTTCGACGCGTCGATCGCCCCTTCGGCACCACCGGCACCGACCAGCGTGTGGAGCTCGTCGATGAAGAGGATCGTGTTCTTCGCACGGCGGACTTCGTTCATGACCGCCTTGATCCGCTCTTCGAACTGACCGCGGTATTTTGTCCCGGCGACCATCATCGCGAGGTCGAGGACGACGATCCGACGTTCCAGCAGCAGTTCGGGTACGTTTCCTTCGACGACCCGTTGGGCAAAACCTTCGACGATAGCCGTCTTGCCGACGCCCGCCTCGCCGAGGAGCACGGGGTTGTTCTTCGTACGTCGACCGAGAACCTGCATGGTCCGCTCGATCTCTTTCTCGCGGCCGATGACCGGGTCGAGCTTGCCTTGTTTTGCCAGTTCGGTCAGGTCGCGACCGAAGCTATCCAGGGCCGGGGTCTTTGACTTGCCGCTACGCTGCGATTCGCCCGAGGCACCGCCGCCACCACCGCCGCTCATCCCGCTGCGTTCGGGGCTTTCGGCTTCGCCGTGGCCGAGCAGATTGAGGACCTCTTCGCGGACCTCTTCGAGTTTCAGACCCAGGTTCATGAGTACCTGAGCGGCAACCCCTTCCTGCTCGCGGAGCAGACCGAGAAGGATGTGTTCGGTGCCGACGTAGTTATGGTTCAGATTGCGAGCCTCTTCCATGGAGTACTCGATGACCTTCTTGGCACGCGGGGTCTGGGGAAGCTTGCCCATCGTGACCATGTCGGGGCCACTCTGGACGAGTTTCTCGACCTCCAAACGGATCTTGCGGAGATCGACGTCGAGGTTTTTCAGCACGTTGGCCGCGACACCGCTCCCTTCCTTGACCAGTCCGAGAAGGATGTGTTCGGTACCGATATATTCATGGTTGAACCGCTGCGCCTCTTGGTTGGCCAGTTGCATGACCTTTCGGGCACGGTCCGTAAATCGCTCGTACATTGTTGCCTCCGTCGGGCCTCGGGGACCCTTAGGTGTTCCTTAAGTTGCTTGATTAATAATGTTCTGTTGTAAAGATGTCGTTTTACGCCGCCGGGTTCACGAAACCGTCGTCCACTTCGTCGGTCATTCGGAACTCGCATCCGGCTCGCGGGCGGTCAAGGTCGTCTCCGACTTCTTCCTGCTCCGACTCGTCCGAAACACTCGGATCTTCCAAAAACCGACGTTCGCGATCGATCTCCCAACGCCATCGGTCGATTCCTTCGAGCCGCTCGATCCGATCGAGCTGCACGGCCGCCGCCTCCGGTCGATCGGAGCGACGTAACACGCCGGCGAGTATCAATCGGGCATCGACATCTCGCGGGTTGCGACGGATCATGCGTTTCAGCCGTTTCTCCGCTTCGAACCAATTCCGCTGTAAATAATATTCTTGGACTTCACTCATCAGGTCGTCGTCTCCACGTTGGTCGTGGGGGATCGTGCGGCGTGTGTCGCGTCGCATCCATCCGAAGATGCAAATCGCGCCCCACAAAAATCCTGTCACACACCAAACCGTAATACGTATCGACCCGATAAACGGTTCAACCTCGGTCCACACCAGAGTAGTTGCCAGCAAAAGGTTTAGGGCCATCGCGAACGTCGTCGCGACGAATAAACCAAACCAACTCCCACGATCCTGGATGGAAGCTAAACCGGGCCACAAATATACGACCCACGGCATCCTTACCATGTGAAATCACTCCATTGTCTTAGGGGACTCTGAAGTCGCCAAGGCCCCTCCCTCGCGGAGGTGCTCTTTTACTTTACAGAGCCTCAATAGTATATACCCTTCCCTGGTGAACCAGGCGGTCATTTTTTTTGATAAATTCGCCAACAATAAGGAATTATCACCCATATTATCAGCCATAACCGAAATTCATGCCCTCCTGGTCGGCCAGGGAATTGTAACTCGTAAACCGGTGTGAATCAAGGGGATAAATTAAGCGACATCCGTGAGGCAGGAAAGATAGGAAGAATCGGTAAAATCGTTACCCCGGGTCGCTCTCAAAAGCGGGTAAATGTGTGTTTTATCACCTGACTCCTAGGATAGCAAAAACCGGCTTTCTCGCTAGGGCACTTTGTTACATATCATATTTCACCGTAAGTTTAGCCGCCGAACATCGTTCGGCGCGTTTTTGCAGCTTTAAAACACGTCGGACGATGTCCGACGGCTAAACAAAAGGTTCGTGGCAAAAATCCCGTCGCACGCGACCGAGCTAACGTACTTGCTTTAAAACTCCTTTTTGTACTAAAATACAAACTCTTTCACGTAAGTGCGTGAACCATTTTCAACCCCCCTCAAAACCAGCGAGAAATCGGATGACCCGACAAATTGTCATCTATGCGGCGGCCGACCTGCAACAGGCCCATCTACTTAAGAACGAACTCGAACGGCACGATATCCGAGCCTGGGTCACCAACGAAACACTTTCGCGAGGTTTCAGTGTCGAGTGTCCGACTTGGGGGACGCTGCCTCGGGTGATTGTCGAAGAAAAAGACGCGGCGGCCGCGCGACAGATTGCCCTGGCCCATGATCGGGATGGTGCCCAGCAGATCGAGAACCAGTTGCCCGACCCGGCCCATTTCGAGCACGATCCTCAAGTGTGGCCGCGGTGTCCCGAGTGTGGTGCCCCACGTCCGACGCGGTGTCCTATCTGCAAGACGACCGGTACTGATTTCCCCGAGACCGACCCCGATTTCGCCTGGGGGATGGGCTTGGAGGAGGTCGCCCACGAATCTTCGCCCGAAGCCCAGGCTTCCTGCTCCGGAGGTTCCTGCGGCCCGGGCGGCTGTTCGGCTCCGCGACCGGGCGAAGTACCGCTGCCCGAGGAAGCAGGGTCGCCGGTCGATGAAGGTGAGGAAGAGGATCACGAGCGGCCGTTCATCTTGCGGTGCAATATGTGCGATGAGCCTTTCTCGCCCGAGTTTCCCAACTTGTGTCCCTGGTGCGACTATGAGTTCGAAGATGGCTACGATGTCGATCCGTCGCACCATCTCCCCGAACGCGATTCGTCGGCGCGGATCTTCCTCCTGCTCTTCGGTCTCCTCGCCATCAGCCTCCTCGTGCTGTGGTTTTTATTGAATTAAAACTTAGCCGCCGAGCTTGTCCACGACATCATAGGTAAATTTTTACCCGATCCGACTCTCTGCTGCGCAGAGAATCGGCTTGGACGAAATCAAGCCTTCTCAATAATATTACTCAAAAGACGTTACAATACCATCAAAGAATCACCACAACGGTCCGCAATCGACCACATGTGAGCAGAAAGAAATCTTGCACCCCCACCAGCGACCAACGGGAGCGGTTTCCCCCAATGGTGCGTCAGCACCCTACAATAGCTGTTCGATGATCCAGCGGTCGACGTCTTGGAGCATTTGGGGGGTGATCTCTTGGCCGCAGGGGTACTCGCGGAGCGTGATCGAGAGTCCGGCCGTGTGGAGCAGGCGGAGGTCGTCGCAGACTTGATCGGTTGGATAGATGGTACTCGTCCGGCCGCTCGCGATCAGGACCGGCAAGCCGCGAAGCTGTGCGAGGCTGGCTAACGGGTTCGGTCCACTGGGGAACGGTCCGCCGAGCGAGACGACACCGGCAAAACGATCCGGATGGGCGGCCGCCAGTCGAAAGGCCATCGTCCCACCCTGGTCGAACCCGGCCAGGAAAATTCGTTTCCGCGAGAAGTTGTATTTCATACGCGCCGCTTCGATCGCCACGAAGACCCGTTCGGCCGCCGCATCGTCACCTTCGTTGGTAAGCGGCCACCCGTAGCTGGATTTTTCGGCGTCTTCGTTATCTTCCAGCGGCACCCCTTGCGGCGCGACGGCCACGTAGTTCCTCATGCTGACCATCGGCATCATGCGCATCAACTGCCGCTCGTCGTCACCCGGTCCATGCAGCCAGACGATCAACGGATAGGCGTAGCCAGGCTCATAGTGCATCGGCCCGAACGTGAGATGCTGGTAGTCGCTCGAAGGGAGAGAGAAGGTGGCAAGACCCAGGTCGGCGGTAGCATCGGCCGGCCGACGGTCTTGAGTCCGTGGCGCTTCCTGAAGAGGTTTCATATGGATAGTCTTTATTTATGATTCAACCGCAAATATTGCGGTAAAGAGTATTGATTATTGACCTCGAACGAGGCGATCGTAAAAACTCACCTTACACAAATTACCACGACCGTGTCAAGCGAACTTCGACTTTGCCAGAAAATCTTATGGTCCGATTTCTCAAGCTATTCTGGAATACGCCGAACACCCGGAAAAAATTCACCAGCTTTTTGTCAAATTTGTTTTTTCTTTGCATTTTTGCGGCGGGAATATGTGTTTTATCCATCCATTTACGCTTTTGCGACCCCTTCCCCCCCAAAAACTGATCTTGATCGAAAAACGGTTTTTTGAGACACTGCTTGCCACGTTCAATGTTCGGGGGGG
>JASFHG010000211.1:0-6707 GCA_050123355.1 Planctomycetia bacterium | reverse complement strand
GACTTCGCAACGGCATGAACACATCCCACACAGCCCCGACCTGGTCCATGCCGGTCACGACGACCGACGAAGAACGGCTCCTGGCAAACCGCCCGATCCGGCTCCCTCGCGGCAGCGGCCTGATCGCGATCGACAGCCCCTCCCCTGCAATGGCAAGTTGGATGGCCGAGGCGTGCGAGCGGCAAGGTTACTCCGTCTTTGTCACGACGGGCAAACATTACGACCCAAAGTCTGCGACCGATGTGCGTGGAGTCAGTGTGGTAATCGTCGATGCCTCGGAAGGTAACCAAGCGGAACAAACCAGAATTCAAGAGGTACAGATACGATGGCCGGCAGCCCAGATCATGCTCCTGCTTGATTTCCCCCGCATCGAACAGCGTCGCCGCTTCCAACATCAGGGCGTCACAACCATCGTCTCGAAACCGCTCACCCTCGAAGCGCTCCTCTGGCACGTTCAAGAGTTGTGTCCTCTCATTTCCAATAGTTAGCCGCGTGGCTTTATGCCCGCGCTCTCATCGCCATAGGAAAACCATAGAGTTTTTGTTTGGATAAACTCACACAAAACCGCAAAGTATTTACAATTAGTACCCCGAGCGCGGGCATAAAGCCACGCGGTTAAACTACGCCACTTCCAGCAACGGCGTCGCTCCCTGCTGAGTAGCAATATGGAGCGGAAACGTCTTACCGAGAATCTTGCGATGGGTCTCCAACGCGACCAAGGGGCAGTTATTGTTCTCCGACAGGTGCCCAAGGCAACACCATTGGAGCCGTCGAGCGTCACTACTTAAAAGCAGTCGGGCCGCCTCTTCGTTACTGATGTGACCATGCGGACCGGCGATCCGACGCTTTAGATAGGGCGGATAGGGACCGTCTTTCAGCATCATCGGATCGTAGTTACTCTCCAGCAGCACCGCGTCGAGTGTCGGCAGCAACTCGGCCAGCGGCGTGAAGACCGTGCCCAAGTCCGTAAAGAGACCGAAACGATGCCGACCGTCGTCCACCACGAAAACCGATCCGTCGACCGCGTCGTGATGGGTTGCATAGGTGTACACCCGCGTCGAGCCGAAGGCAATCTCCTCACCGGAAACAAAATGGGATACACCGTCAAGCCGCCCGAGCTGCTGACGGTCAGCCGCGGCGAATGTTTTTTGCGTCAGACAAGAGGAAAGGCCAAACTTGCGATGGAAGATGCCCAGGCTGCGGATGTGGTCCGTATGTTCGTGCGAGATGATGACCCGATCGACCTGCCGAATATCCCGCCCATGCTCGGCCAGCCGTGCCTCGGCCCGTTTCCCGCTAATTCCCGCATCGAACAGCAGCCGAACCTCGTCGGTCTCGACATAGATACAGTTCCCCTTACTGCCCGACTGCAACGAAATGATATTCATGGTTCTCCTTAACCTTAAAAAACATTCTATAGAAGAGCAATTTTTAAAAACCACGGAACACACGGAAGGAAAAGAAAAAATCAAAACATTTTCCGTGTGTTCCGTGGTTTCTTCTAATAGAGTAAGGTTTAACTCCTTGTCTACGTTTCCTCACTACGAAACCGATTCCATTGGATACCAAGGCGGCGCATCTTGGAGCGGAGCGTGTGAGGGTTGACGCCCAGCAGGCGAGCGGCACCCTGCTCCCCTTCGATTTGACCGCGGGTCGCAACCAGGGCCGTTTCGATGTGGCGGATCGTCGCTTCCTCCAATGTCAGAAACGAACCGGCGGATAAATCCTTGGAAGCAGACACGGACTGCGTTGAGGGCTTTTCCACACGATTAGTCTTCGCCGACGAAGCAGTACCAAGCGAAATAGCTATTTCAAGCCGCTGACCGTCGCCAAGAATCGCGGCCCGATCGATCACCGAAGCCAACTCACGCACGTTGCCCGGCCAGGAATAATTTTGTAGCAGGCGGATATCCTTCTTCATCGGAAAGACCGGCGGCAAGCCAAACCGCACGGCCGCCTTTTTCGCAAAGTGGATCGCCAAGTCGGGAATATCGCCCACCCGATCACGAAGCGGCGGCAGGAAGATCGGAAAAACGGCGATCCGATACCACAGGTCGTCACGAAACCGCCCGGCACTGACCATATTGACCAGGTCGCGATGCGTGGCCGCGATAATCCGAACATCCACGTGTGTCGATTCTTGGCCACCTACCCGTTCCAAGTTTCCGTCTTGTAAAATTCTCAACAGCCGCACCTGGGCCGCCAGCGGCAACTCGCCGACCTCGTCGAGAAACAACGTCCCTTGCTCGGCCCGTTCAAACCAACCTTTGCGCCGCTCGATCGCGCCGGTGAAAGCCCCCTTCTCGTGACCGAAGAGTTCCGAGTCGATCAGCTCCGGCGGGATGGCTCCGCAGTTGACCCGATGGAAAGGACCGTTCGCCCTTTCCGACCGGTTGTGGATCGTTCGCGCGATCACTTCCTTGCCGGTACCTGTCTCGCCGAAGATCAAGACCGGTGCATCGGAGCGTGCGACGAGCTCCACCCGTTCCATCACGGCGGCCAAACCGGTACGATCGCCGATAATCACGTCGGCAATTTCCTTACGCCCCAATCGCGTCAGCAGTGACTGCTTCTCCGCTTCGGCCGTATCGATTTGGCGGTCGCAAAACTGGCTCTCGACCGCGACGGCGATCGGCTCGATCAATTGCGTCACCCAATCGTTGGCCGACTCGCCAATAAGCTCATCCCCGTTGGCATACAGGGCCATGATCCCGAGCGATCGAGAGTGGTGTTCACTAACCAGCGGCACCCAACGTGTTTCTTCCGGCACGGTCGTCATTTGGAAAAGGGCCGTCGGCGGTGGACCGTCACCGGTTCGCCAACTCGCGATCTGCTTGAGATCACCCGGCTCCAAAAGTTGCGACGAATTCCCCTGATGGGTCAGAAACCGCTCCAACGGCAACGCGGCCGAGCGGCTGGCAACCTTCGCGGCTAAATTCAACGACGTTTGGCCCAAATCGAAAACCCAAAGTGCGGCAACCACACCGACGGAATCGGGCAACCGATTGAAGAGTCGTTGTAACACCTCGTCGACTTTCGCATGCTTTCCGGCGGCTCGCCAAGCTTCAAGAAGAATCGGTTGTAAATTCGGGTCGATCACGGGGAACGGCTGGAAAGGGGGTTGGAGGATAATAAATTTAACACGGATGGGTAGGAAAGTTTGAAGTGAGAAGTTTGAAAAACCGGGAATTTCGGGCTCTTTCACACTTCAAACTTCAAACTTCCTATTCTATTTTTATGAAAAATCGAATGATACCCACCTAAGTAGGGGTTTTAGAGCAATTCAACCCTATACATGCCTCAAAAACCACCGATTAGCGCCTCCCTTGCTCGATAAAGATTTCCTTTACATAAAACCGAGCGAGTCGTAGCATTGTTTCGCTTTCTGGTTATTGATTTCCAATAGATGAAATTTTAGCAACCATCGAAACGATTGCGTTTTGATTTTTTCTTTCGGATCGCCAAACAGGTTCCTTGCGTTTTGGTAGTATCCCAATCGTACTCTAATTTAGTAGACCAAAACGGTCGTTAGATTTTGCTTATTCTTCCTTGATTCGTTTGTAAATAGCCTGGAGAAAAAAATCCCCTCTAAAGAAGTGGTAATTTAAGTAGGGTAGAAAAAATGGCCAAAAAAATTAGAATTTTAATGCACTATCTGGTATCTTGAAAGTGGGAGTCGAAAAGCTTGTACCGCAGCTCATTTGCTCTTTTCCCATGCATGATGTCGCCATTTCTGATGGAGGCATCTACTTAGTGTAAGGAGAAAACCGATGATTGCAAACGCGACGGTCAAGAAAGTTGTGGAACTACTCGAAGAGGGACAGTTGTCGCAAAGACAAATTGCCAAAAAAACGGGGATCAGTCGTGGGAGTGTCGGGGCAATTGCCCGCGGCACCCGATCGGCCTCGGACAACGAATCACACGAGGAAGAGATGTTGATCATTCCGCCAAGCGGTGCCCCTACACGATGTCATAGTTGCGGGCGCTTGGTGCAGCAACCATGCCTCGCCTGTCAAATTCGGGCGATGCGAGAAAAACGTGAACAGGACGCTCCCACCGAATCGATGGCATGTAGTTACTAGTCGGTTGCCAATTTTTTCACTTTGGCAAACGCAGCGATCGCCATGTCAAGATCCGATTCACTATGAGCTGCGGAAATTTGGACGCGGATCCTTGCCTTCCCTTTCGGAACCACAGGATAACTAAAACCGATGACGTAAATTCCTTCGTCAAGCAGCAGCGAAGCCATTCGGGTTGCGAGAACCGCGTCGCCAAGCATAATCGGGCAAATGGGGTGATCGCCCTCGGGTACTTCAAACCCGGCGGCCTTCATCCCCGCCCGAAAATATTTCGTGTTCGATTCCAGCCGATCCCGAAGTTCAGTCGATTCTTCGAGCAGCTCGAGCACCTTCAAGGTCGTGTTGGCAATGACCGGTGCGAGCGTGTTCGAGAATAGATATGGCCGACTGCGTTGGCGGAGCAACTCGATAATCTCGCGACGGCCTGACGTGAAACCGCCCGACGCGCCGCCGAGCGCCTTGCCGAGCGTGCTGGTAATCACGTCGATCCGATCCATACAGCCGTGATACTCGGGCGTGCCACGGCCGGTCTTGCCCATGAAGCCGGTCGCGTGCGAATCGTCGACCATGACGGCCGCGTCGTAACGGTCGGCCAGGTCGCAGATGTCCGGCAGGTTGGCGATCGTTCCGTCCATCGAAAAGACACCGTCGGTCGCAATCAGCCGAACTCTCGCATCTTTCGCTGCTTCGAGCTGGGCCTGGAGGTCGGCCATGTCGCTGTTCTTATAGCGGAAACGCTGTGCCTTGCAGAGCCGGACGCCATCGATGATGCTCGCGTGGTTCAGCTCGTCACTGATGATCGCATCCTCAGGTCCGAGGATCGTCTCGAACAGGCCACCGTTTGCATCGAAGCAAGAACTGTAAAGAATCGTATCATCGGTCTTCAGGAACCCGGAAATTTTTGCCTCCAATTGTTTATGGAGCGATTGGGTACCGCAAATAAACCGAACACTGGACAGCCCGAAGCCCCAATCGGCAAAACTCGCCTGGGCCGCCTCGATCAGACGCGGGTCGTTCGCCAGGCCAAGATAATTATTGGCACAGAAGTTCAACACTTCCCGCCCATCAACCACGGCGATCCGAGCGCCCTGAGGCGTCGCGATCTGACGTTCTTCTTTGTAAAGACCCGCCTCGCGAATCGAGTCGAGTTCCGATTCCAACCGTTTTTGAAGTGAATTGTACATGTTAGTTTTCAGTGTTCAGTGTTCGGTGTTCAGTTATTTGAAATAACGTTTTATCTTTTCTGTTCCTCTGCCCAGTCGAGGACGACTTTGCCGGAGTTGCCGCTGCGCATGACTTCGAAGGCCTGCTCGAATTCGGTGTAATGGAACTCGTGGGTCATGACGGGCGTGATGTCCAGCCCGCTTTGGAGCATGACGGTCATCTTGTACCAAGTTTCGTACATCTCGCGACCATAGATTCCCTTGATCGTCAGGCCGTTGAAGACGACAAAGTCCCAATCGATCTCGGTCGGCGGGAGGATGCCGAGCATCGCGATCTTGCCACCGTGACACATGGCAGCAAGCATCTCGCGAAACGCGGCCGGGTTGCCCGACATCTCGAGCCCAACGTCGAAGCCCTCTTTCATGCCGAGCTTCTTCTGCGCGTCTTCGATCGTCTCGGTTCGTGCGTCGAGTGCGAGCGTCACGCCCATCTTCTTCGCCAAATCGAGCCGGTACGGGTTGACATCCGTGATAACGATGTGCCGTGCCGCGCTGTGACGACAGATAGCCGCCGCCATGAGGCCGATCGGGCCGGCACCGGTAATGAGCACGTCCTCGCCAAGAACGTCGAACGAGCAGGCCGTATGAGTCGCGTTCCCCAAGGGATCAAAGCTGCTGAGGATATTCAGCGGGATGTTCGGATCGCACGCCCAAACGTTTGTCACGGGGATCGACAGATATTCGGCATACGCCCCGTCCCGGTTGACCCCGACGCCGCTCGTGTTGGGACAGAGGTGTCGTCGGCCGGCGAGACAATTCCGGCATCGACCGCAGACAAGGTGCCCCTCGCCACTGACTAAATCACCGGGCGCAAAGTCGTGGACGTTGGCTCCGATCTTTTCGATCCGCCCGACAAATTCGTGACCGACCACCATCGGGACCGGGATCGTCTTTTGTGCCCATTGGTCCCAGTTCCAAATATGGACGTCGGTGCCACAGATGCTCGTCTTCAGAATTTTAATCAGAACGTCATTGATCCCGATTTCCGGAACCGGGACATCCTGCAGCCAAAGCCCCACCTCCGGCTTCGCCTTGACCAGTGCCTTCATGCGTGTTTCCCCTTAACCTATTTACATTAATATATGGGCAGCCCCATTTTGTGCGCAACCACTGTCTATGCATCGAGTTAATGGCCACAAAAAGGGAAAAATTCGATACTCGGTTATACTACTTTGCCCAGAAAAAACATAGGGGGGGCAGATTTGGGGGAGTTCGGGGACATTTCCCCATTTTATTGAGTCTCAGATATTCAAAATTACATCGTCAAGCCGGAATTGGAACGTCAGTTCCTATTCCGGATCCGAAATAGAGCACGCTTTGCGGCTCAATTTCGGCTTGTGATAGAAAAGTTGGTAACTTTATCAACCTGAGACTCTATAGCCGCCGAGCTTGTTCGGCGCTCTTT
>JASFHG010000210.1:0-6762 GCA_050123355.1 Planctomycetia bacterium | reverse complement strand
TCCCGCGCGGACGGGCGTTGGGCGTGACCCAACTCCTGCCGGACGAAGACCGCGTCAACATCAGCGAGTCCGAGCTGCACCGCCGGCTCGACTTCATGCTCGGCGGTCGCGCGGCCGAAAAGCTCGCGTTCGACGAGTACACGGCCGGTGCCGAAAACGACCTGAAACAAGCGACCGAACTGGCGCGTCGCATGGTCGGCCAATGGGGCATGAGCAAGCGGCTCGGCCCGGTCGCCTTCCACGCCAGCGACGAGAACCCGTTCCTCGGCAAGGAGATGGCCGAGCCCCGCCACTTCAGCGAGCACACGGCCCAGGTCATCGACGAAGAGATCATCCGCATCCTCCACGAAGCGGCCTCGCGAGCCGAGTCGATCCTCCGCGACAACCGCGACAAGCTCGACACCTTCGCCCAAGCGCTCGAAGAGCACGAAACACTCCAAGAAGACGAAATCGAAGAACTGATCGGCCCGCCCCTATACCGCAAAGACAACGAGGGCGACGAAAAGTAAGGGGGGTGTTTTCCCAAACCAAAATTGGGTTTTTCGATGGGTGCTTCCGCCAAGCCGAAATTGGGACTGCGAAGCAGGACCTATTTTGGTTTGGCGTCACGCTTGATACCTCCGTTCTTAATCCAAAATAGGGCACGCTTCGCGGCCCAATTTCGGCTTGGAATTGAGAATGTCGTGGAATATTGCAAATAAGGATAAATGATATGCCTTCGCTGAAAATCTCTTACCTTGTTTTGCTTCTGGTGCTTACCCTGGCGGTCCTCGGCCGTGCGGCGCCTTTTTATGTGTCCGAGCCGATGTCCTTGGACGAGATGGTGCGGTCGCTTGACGACAAGGACCCGAAGGTCGTCGCCGAGGCGGTCCGACAGCTTGGGAATCAGAAGGATCTTGACGACAAGACGCTCGACCGGCTTGCCCTACTGCTGGGCGACCAACGGTCGACCCACGGTTTCATGCTGGTCGCGCGGCCGGTGACCGTTGCCGATTGTGCGGCCGACACGTTGGTGGAGATCGGCACGAAGTCGGTTGTCGCTCCGGTGTGCAAGTTTCTCGCCTCGGCCAAGGAGCCGGAAGACAAGAGCATGGCGATCCAAACGCTCGGCCGTTTGGGCCCGGCCGCGAGTACCGTCTTGGACCGGCTGACGCCCTATCTCAAGGACAAAGACGAGCATCTTCGGATCGACGCCATTTGGGCTGTCGCTTCCGTATCGACCGATGCGAACAAGACGGTCAACCTGCTCCTCCCGATGCTGAATGATAAAAAGTCCGACGTGAAGAGTGCGGCCATCCGTGCGTTCGGCAACTTGGGCCCCAAGGCGAAGGAGGCGGTGCCGCATATCACGACGTTCCTCGACAGCGTCGAAGCCCGTTCGTACTTCCTGACCTCCGACATGGTCGGCATGAAACTGCTCTGCACGGACGCCGCCTGGGCGTTGGGCGAGATCGGCGCGCCGGCCAAGTCATCGTTGCCGAAGCTGGCGAAGATGCTCGACCACAAGGATCGCGAGGTCCGGGTCGCCGCCGCGTTGGCCCACTGCCAGATCTCCGGCCGGCGCAAGCCCGGCTTGGACGCACTACTGAAGGAGTTGGACGCCAAGGACAACGCTTCAGGCGACACGGTTTTCGCGTTGATCCAGATCAAAAAGGCACACAAGGACCTTGCCGCCCCGATTTTGAAAGGGGTCCGCAAGGCATTGAAGCATCCGTCGCCGAACATTCGCCTGCACGCGATCTGGGCGATGGACGAATTTTCACCGCCCGACCTCGTGTCGAGCTTGACCCCGCTGCTGAAAGATCCTCACGGCGTGGTCCGCGACTCCATCATCCGTACGCTCAGCCCCCATGCGGCCAAGCATCCCGAACTGCAACCGGCTTTCATCGAGTACCTGAAAAAGGAGCATATCGACGAGGATAAAGAGGGCGGCTGGGAGCGTGTGACTGCCGTCAAAGCGTTGGGCCGAATCGGTACGCCATCCGCCGAAGTGATCACGCTGCTGGAGGATCTGTCGAAGAACGACGGCGAGTCCCTTGTCCAAACGGCCGCCCGCAACGCATTGAAGAAGCTCAAAAATTCGCAAGGAAAACAGACTCGTTAGAAGTTTGAATCCTTAAAGAATAAAACTCAGTATTGTCAAATTTGATACGTAAAATACCCTCAAGCCGAAATTGGGACGCCAGTCCCTATTTCGGGTACGAAACCATCAAAATCGCCGAACAAGCTCGGCGGCTAAAAGAGAACCGACATGCCGGACCAGCTCCTTAATCATCTCGATTTAACGCCCGGCCTGCGACGCGCGATCCTGCACGCCGCCTTGGCCGAACAGGGCCCTCTCTCCGCACCGGCACTCCTGACCGGCCTGCTCTTGGAAGAGGAATCACGAGCAGCCGCCATGCTAAACCGGGCCGGCGTCTCGATTGAAGTGGTCCAAAAACGGTGGCCCGAGTTGACCCTCGCGAAGAACGCGGCGACCGCTCCCAACGCGGCCGACGTCACGATGCCGAAGATCCTGCCCGAGCTGCAAACGGTCTTCAAAACCGCACAAAATTGGACGGCCAACCACCACCTGCCGACCGAGCTGGCGACCGAACATATCCTGCTCGGCCTGCTTTGCGAGGAGGCGACGACCGACGTCGGAACCTGGCTCCGCGAACAAGGTCTCAGTGAAGCGGCCATCTCCGACGAGATCCTCCATCTCTTCGGCATGACCGCTTCGGAAGTGGCGATCGCCGATTGGGAGGATGCCGACGAGTCACTGCCCGATGCCGAGTCCTCGGCCGCGCCTTCTCGGCCTGCCTTGGATTCGCTCGACCTGCCCGACGAACCGACCGGCCTGGACCGGCCCGGCTTGCCGGACGAGGTTTGCGACATCATCCCCGTCCTCCGTGCGTTCGACGCGTCGGCCAACCGAGCGCGAGAGGCGCTCCGCGTGGTCGAAGATTACGTCCGGTTCGTCCTCGACGATCCCCACCTGACCGAACAGCTCAAAATTCTTCGCCACGAGCTGACCGTCGCCGTCGAATCGATACCGGTCTCCGCTCGCCTGGTCGCCCGCGATACACCGTCGGATGTCGGGACACAAATCACCACCCCGACCGAGCAAGATCGGGCCGACGCCGGCGCGCTTTTGGCTGCCAATTTCTCACGGCTGCAAGAGGCGCTCCGAAGTTTGGAAGAGTTCGGCAAACTGCTCGACTCGGCGACCGCCGCCCGGCTGGAGCAGGCACGCTATCGAGCCTACACGCTGCACGGTGCGGTGGAAAACACGCGACGGAGCCTCGACCGGCTGCTCGAATCGCGGCTCTACGTCCTACTCGACGGCCGCCCGTCTCCCGAGGCGTTTGAAACAATCGCCACGACCTTGATCCGTGCCAACGTCGACCTGATCCAACTCCGCGACAAGCAGCTCGACGACCGCGAACTGCTCCGACGGGCAAGAATCCTGCGCCGTTTGACCGACGGGACGCCGACCCGATTCATCATGAACGACCGCCCCGACCTCGCCCGCTTGGCCGACGCGGACGGCGTCCACCTGGGCCAAGAAGAGCTGACCGTCAAAGACGCCCGTCGGATCGTCGGCCCGGAGATGCTCATCGGCGTCTCGACCCACACGATCGAGCAAGCCCGCGAGGCAGTTCTTGACGGTGCCGACTACATCGGCGTCGGCCCGACGTTCCCCTCGGAAACCAAAAAGTTCGAAACCTTCGCAGGCCTCGAACTCTTAAAAGCGGTCGCCGCCGAGATCCGACTTCCTTCCTTCGCGATCGGCGGTATCGATAAAACCAATCTGTCCCAAGTGCTCGCCACCGGCATCCGCCGCATCGCCGTCAGCGGCTGCGTTCTCGATGCAGAGGCTCCATCGGAAATGGTCCTACACCTTCAGGACACGCTCATCGGCAGCGTTTCTTAATCGAGAGTTTTCTGCTTATTGAGTCTCAGATATTTAAAGTTACAGGCTTCAACATCAGTACCAAGCCGGAATTGGGACTTTTTTGTAGGTGTTCCCACACCACGGAATTAAATAGCTTTGCTATTTTAATAGTGCGGAAGCACTGGTTAAAAAGTCCCTATTCCGGGTCCGTACTACGGTTTATCTCAGCTCCTTCGACCCGGAATAGGGCACGCTTCGCGGCCCAATTCCGGCTTGACGATGTAACTTTAAATACCTGAGACTCAATAGCCGTCGAGCTTGCTCATCGCTTTTGAAATTGCTAAAATGAGTTTGGAAGTTTTACTGTGAAGTAGGACTGGAATAAAAACTGGTTTTTCATTCTAAAAATGCAAAGATCTCCGTTGAGATGTTTGTGTCGCAAAGCTCATGAAATTGGTTCCGGATAGCCTTAATTGTGAAGTGTGCGGTGTCCCGGCGACGGTGCAGCTTCTCGATACGTTGACCGATACGGAACACGTCTATTGCGATGTACATAAGCCGAGACTGGAGCCGGGGGCCCGGTCGCCGAAATGGGTTCTCAAGCGGCATCGACTTTCGCCGAAAAATGCGTGTTCGCGGATGCTGGCCACGGACGAAGATTCTCCAAAACATCAGAGTCTCCGCGAGCAGATGTGCGATATGTATATACTGGGCGGGGACGGAGCGGCCCGTTATTATCTGAGCATGCTCACCGGCTCGGACCAGTTCGCGTTGTGGAACGACGAGTTTTACGAGAACCTTCGCGAATATGTTGTCGAGCAGACCGAGGGTGCCGCGTCGTCCTTTTCTTTTAACCTCGAGACGGTCAGTGCGATCGCTTTGTTTCTCAAGTGTGTTTTTCAGGACGGTCGGTCGGACAGGGTGTTCAAAATCACGAAGGCCGATCGTACGGTCGAGACGTTTTTGCGGCATCCGTACTGGACAGATGAACAGGTAGCTGCGGAAGTGCCCACCACGGTGAAGCAGCTTAAGAGGTTCTCGGACTACAACCTTCTGAAACGTCGGGGGCTTGTGAAATAGCCGGTCTTTTACCCGGAATAGGGCCATGCTTCGCGGCCCAATTCCGGCTTGGCGGTGTGGCTTTTATGGGGTTTTGAGGTGGGATCTGGTTGTTTTTGCCCCTTCGGTAAGCTACACTTCCGAAGAGTGTTGTCCCGCCTTCCGATAGGTCCTTTGAACCGGGAAATAGAACCATGTGCGAAAATACCCCTAACGAAACCGTCTCGACACCCGAAGCGGACGAGGCCTCCTGTGTCTGCTCGAAGCTCTGTGACGACCTGAAGCAGAAGATCAAGGACATCGACGCGAAAGAGGTCTTCGACGCGACGATGAACGGGGTCCGTAAACAGCCCTTGCTCGGTGTGCTGATCGCCGGCGTGATCGGCTACTTCCTCGGACGACTCAGTAAGAAGATTTTCGGTTAAACCCCTCCAATAAACATTCCCCATGCTCTCACGTGACGATCAAAAAGCGATCCGCGATATCCGGTTTCAGATCGGACGGCTCCGACGCCGTGTCGATCGGCGGTTGAACCAGGCCCGACGTGACGGCCGGCGTTTGACCTCGTGGCGGACCTACGCGACGACGTTCCCCGGCTCGGTTTTCACGACCGCCTTCGGAGCCGGGCTGGCGCTCGCACTCGGGCTGTCCGGAAAACGCATCTTCCGCGTCGTCGGGATGCGGATTTTCCGCCGAGGAATGAAGGGGATCGGCGATGGTGTGAAAAAAGAGATCGAAAAGGAAGTGGTTCGGTTTTGGGAAGAGCGGAAGAATAAGAAGGTTTAGTGACTCTCAGGTTGATAAAGTTACCAGAACTCAAGCCGGAATTGGGCCGCGAAGCGTGCCCTATTCCGGGTAACCCAAAATAGGAACTGACGTTCCAATTTCGGCTTGGAGTTGGTTTTATAAACAAAACTTTTAAAACATGTTTGGAAAGCTGCGAGAAAACTTGAATACGCTCAGCCGCGAGGTTCGCGAGTCGGTTGCGTTGCGCTATCGGCTGGCGATGATCGAGCTGAAGGCCGATCTGGCGAACCTTCGCAGTTTGGTCGTGGTGTTCGTTCTCGCGCTGGTCGGCGTCTTGACGGGCGTCGCAGTCCTGGCCGTTTGGGTTGCCGAGTTGCTTGACGAGTATATCCCGCTGTGTGCCGAGCTTTGGTACTTGATCGTTGGACTGACGGCGATCGTTTTCTCGCTTTTGCTGTTATGGTTTGCTTGGCGACGGTTCCGCCGCCGCTGGGTCGGGCTGGAACAGACGCTCGAAGAGCTGCGAGAGGACATCGTTTGGCTCAAAGAATGGGCCGGCAAGGAACCGGCCGCGGAAGAGCCGGTCGCCGAGGAACCGGCGTCGTCGACCCCCTCCGAACCTGATCCGCCTGCCGAGGATCCTCCTGGTGGCACGGAAAGTTAGCGGACCCCCTCTGTCGGCGGGCGATGCCTGCTGGACCGGAAAAGCTTACCCAGTCTACGGTTTTCAGCAGTAAAAGGTCAAATAATCGTCCTTTTCCAATCTATGTCCCCCCATTGGGACCCTTCCCGTCTTTCTGGAGCTACATTAAAATAAGGGGCTGTCGCTATAGATTTGCCCACCAGTTGTACCCCCAGGCGGCAGGGCCGCCAGCCGGTGCGAGCTGCCGCTCGACTGGCCAAGAGGCCGTGTCAAAGACGATTCATATTTAGAGCCTATCCGAAAACAGGGACAGGCACCAGGAAAAAGGGAGCCAGTCCCGGTTTTCGGATAGGCTTTTAAGCTGGGTCGTCAGAATTGAAATCTACGAGAGGAATACGCCGTTGCTTCGAACACATACTTGCGGAGAGCTCAACCA